>JBKOWU010000033.1:0-2486 GCA_046724555.1 Thermoproteota archaeon
CATACCACCATCATCGTAATCACTTGTATTTTGTTTGCTTTCCTGTTTGATACCTATGTTTTTCTTGATAAAAGCTTACTAGATAAAGTATGACGACAATCTATTTACAAAACACTGACCACATGTATTGGTAGACTAGGGTATAAAATAGGACTACCGAAAGAATAGGGCGAATGAATATGGCATAATATTACAGTGATATTACGTCGACTCCCCATGTGTTACTATTCATTTTGAATTATATCTGCAAAGGAAAAACATATAGGATAAGTTGTGATGAGTTGTGATAAGGTTTTATTAGAATTCATTGTATGATTATATTTAGGCTTAATTGAGGCATCTAGATAGAAAGATGGTTAAGACAATACAAGCAATAATTTGGATGCGTTTCCTTATATGAAAATACGAGACTAGTAATAGCGGTATATCGCTATATATACCGCTATTGCATTGTGTTGATATAGATGAGTGAAAGCCCAGATATAAAATACTTGGTTCCTATAAAGCAGGTAGAAAAATCAATCAAGGTCACAAATGAAGCCAAGCAAGAATTACAAAGCGTGGGCATAATGGATGAAAAGGGTAAATTAAAACTGAAGGGTATAAGTCCAAAGATGCTCAAGCGTATGAAAATGGAGGCAGTAGACTGCCCTGTGCTAAACAACGAGGTAGGATTCATTCAATGTTATGTCTGTAAGAATTTTCATAGTAGGATAACAGGCAAAGTTTATTGCAGGGGTGAACCCCTATAGAGGATACTTCTGCCTGTGAACACGATTGAGTTCTGCTAAAGATATTGGAATCACTGAAAAAAAAGATACCAATTTTAGCGAATGGTATACACAAGTGGTTTTAAAAACACAACTTGCTGACTATGCCCCTGTAAAGGGATTTATGGTTCTACGTCCCTATGGCTATAGCATATGGGAATCAATTAAAGCTATTTTAGACAAGCAGTTTAAAGCAACAGGTCATCAGAATAGCTTTTTGCCTCTTTTAATTCCTGAGAACCTTCTTAGGCGAGAAGAAGAACATTTCCAAGGATTCAGCTCTGAGGCATTCTGGGTTACGAGGGCAGGGAATAATAGACTAGCTGAGAAGCTTGCTTTACGTCCGACTTCTGAAACCCTTGCATATACTGTATACTCCAAATGGATAACTAGTTACCGCGACTTACCTATGAAAATTAACTTCTGGAATTCTGCTCTGCGTGCAGAGATAAAGGCAACAAAGCCATTTATTAGAACATCGGAATTCTTATGGCAAGAAGGACATACAGTTCATGCTACAGAACAAGAAGCAGAACATGAGGTAAGGTTGATCTTAGAAATTTATCATGATTTGGTAGAAAATTACCTAGCCATTCCATCAATAAGAGGTTTTAAAACGGATAAGGAAAAATTTGTAGGTGCAAAATATACAACGACATTAGAAGGATTGATGGCTGATGGAAAGGCGTTGCAGCTAGCCACCTCACATCATTTAGGACAGAATTTTTCAAAGCCATTTGAAATAAAATTTTTAGGAAAGGATGGCGCCATGCATTTTGCATGGCAGACCTCATGGGGTATATCTTGGCGATTGATAGGAGCTTTGATAATGGTTCATGGAGATGACAAAGGTCTCATTCTTCCACCCCGGGTCGCCCCTATTCAGGTCATCGTTATCCCGATATTCAAAGATAAAGATGCAAAATTGGTTAAATCAAAAGCTAATCAGCTTGCTGACAAGCTGCAAAAATCCGAGATTAGAGTTTATGTTGATGATCGAGAAGAGTATACTGCAGGTTGGAAATTTAATGAGTGGGAAACAAAAGGTGTTCCTCTTAGGATTAATATTGGATCAAGAGATATCGAAAAGAACCAGGCAGAATTTGTTAGGAGAGATACAGGCGAAAAATCGTTTGTAGAACAAATCAAAATCACTGAATATGTTATTTCAGTTTTAAATCAAATTCAAGATAGCTTGCTTCTTCGAGCTAGAAAGCGACTTCATGAGAATACAACCCTAACTTCAAATTATGATGTTTTGAAGTCAGTTCTAGAAAAGAAATCAGGATTTATTCTGATAGGCTGGTGTGGGGATCCAGGATGTGAGTGCAGAATAAAGGAGGAAACCGGAGCAGATATCAGAGTAATACCTTTCGAAGTTCAAGAGATGTCCGACTTATCGGTCTGTATATATTGTAGGAAACAGGCTAAGAAATTTGCATTCATTGCAAGAGCATATTGAAAGTGCTAAAAAGTTGTACTTTTATGAAGGTTCATTGAAAAGTAGAATTCTGAGCACCTCTGGAACGTATTTAAATCAGAGTGAATATAAATTAATACATATAAAAGAAGAAGAAGATGATGATGATGTGGGTGAGCATTGAGTAATAACAAGGATTTCCTACTGCAACAATTGATGTGGATTGGTATATCACTTGGCATCAGCCTAGCTATTTCATTGTTTGTTCCTTTCCCTTATTCTTTGCCAATAATAAT
>JBKOWU010000233.1:0-4287 GCA_046724555.1 Thermoproteota archaeon
AAGTGGCTCACTTGGAGATAAAATAGCAAATACGTCTGCTGAGATGCAGCAAGGTGGAATAATATTTGCAAAAGGATTCGGTCCAATAACGGATTTAGAAGTCGGACCTTATGATGGATTTCTTTACGTTCTCACTTTTGACGGAACTATATATAGAATAGTTCCTTTAAATTTAGATAGTAACACTAATGAGCCATCACCCTCCGAGCCAGATAATCCTTCTTCTGAACAATCATTACCATTTTTAGGGTAGGATAAGTTTTTCAGCAGATAGAACTTCGTGAGATCTGACTCCCGCAAACGTGGCATTGGAAGTTCTAACGTATATTTCAGCTTGCCGCATATGTCAATTTGATGTGTCATATTGTCAAAGAGGATATAGCTAGATGGCGTGTGTTGATAAGATGTAGGAACATTAGAATCAAACCGTCAATGCATGACTGATAAGTCTTAGAATATTCGTATAGATCTTTTTTTCATATTTTTCATTCAAATAACTTATAAAGGCTTATAAGAATAAAAGCGTCTTGTATAGAAGCTGAAAATCGAAGTCCGCACTCGGAATTTTATTAGTTCTAAGAAAACATTAATAATAGCAATTCCTCTTGCATTATCAGCGTTTACCCACCTCTTTAACCCTATTGGATTTCCTTCTATAGACCACGATGAAGGACACTACATGAGAAGGGCCATGGAGGTCATAAATGGATTGGGTCCTCAGGAATCAAAAGACGTTTTCCCCAACCCAATTGATCATCCATATTTTGGACAAATATTTTTGGCAGGGGCATTGCAACTAGTCGGTTACCCTAATTCATTGAATCCTTATGTAATTACCACTGGAACCACTAGCACTGGTGATGCAGTACACGTTACTGAAATGCTTTGGCTCATTCCTAGAGTTTTAGTAGGTTTGCTTGCAGTTGCCGATACTTTTCTTATTTACAAAATAGCTGAACGCAGGTATAACAATAAGACTGTAGCTTTGATAGCTTCTATCCTATTTGCAGTTATGCCATTGAGTTGGATGACTAGAAGAATATTCCTCGAATCCATTCAGTTACCACTTATATTGTCATCCATATTAGCTGCAGTTTATCTAAAAGATTCAAAAAGAATTCAAAATACTGCACTTCCTGTAATAGGAATAAAAAATCCAAACGCCTTTAAGATAGCTAGCTTGGTTTTACTTTCTGGCATATTTTTGGGTCTAGCTATCTTTACAAAGGTTCCAGCATTTACAATGATTCCAGCCGTAGGATTCCTTGTTTATACAAATGTTGGAAGCAATGACAAACTTCATAGTTATTCAAAACGCCTTCTAAGACTATTTCACCTCAATATAATAAATATCAAGATGTTGGGATTATGGTTTATTCCGGTAATTCTAATTCCTATGATTTGGCCCCTCTATAGTGTATATGTAGGATATTCATTTGATTATTGGTTAAGCAGGGTCATTTACCAAGGAACTAGATCAGGGGAAGCACCGTTACAGGATGCATTATATGACGACTTCATCTTTGATCCAGTTTTCATTATCCTAGGCTTAGCTGGTATAATTTATACAGCGATAAAAAGAGAATACTTCCTATTACTATGGGCACTTCCTTTCCTATCTTTTATGTATATAGTACATTGGGTATTGCCATTTCATCTTGTCCCGTTATTTCCTTTATTCTCTATTGCTGCTGCGGTAATGATAGTTGATGTATCAAACAAAATTGGCAGAATAAAGAGGATTGTTGGTCGTTTATTACCCTTTGTTATAATTTCAGGGATAGCAATTTTTGGATTAATAAGTACTATTATGTTGATAACTACTGATATCAATTCATCATTTTTTGCGGTATCTGCTTTTGTAGCTCAAAAACTTTCAGGTAATAGTACTAATAGTGTGAATAGTAATACCGGTAATAACGACAATGTACTTTTGCTTGGCCCGCATCCCGTATGGGGCTTTTTCTGGATACCAAAGTATGTGCTTAATGAGGATTTCGACTTTAGGATGATAGATGCTCAGCATGGTCTTACAAAAAATATAAAAAATGCAAAAGTCATAATGATATCAGATAGCCGATTTGCACGTACAATATCCAAAGATGTTCTGAAACAACCCTTGGCAAATCTGCGAACGGTGTATCTGAGTACAAATCCAGAAGCAACGTTTCAAGTCAAACCATTTCCTTATGATGGTACAAAATATCCATATACTAATTTGGATGCGAGCAGAGGATATGGTTGGTGGGATAGTACTTATAAAATACAGGTCAGAACAGGCACGCAGCCATCATCACCAATATCACAATCACTATCAACGACAACATCGCTACCTTCAGAACTACCAGATGCGGTTAAAATCACAGCACCGAATAAACGACAACAGGTACATGCAGCAAAAGACCTTAAAGTTTCTGGAACATCAATAGATAATGCGACTTCTACGTGTAGTGTGCTTGTTAATCTAAATGGTATGAAGCCAAATCAAAATGCTGTTGCAGCCGGCCCTGGCGGACCTAATGATTATTCAAAATGGAATGCTCTTCTTACTTCCAAGTATGCTTCAGTAAAACAAGGAAACAACAAGATAAATGCCAGAATTAATTGCAGCGATATAGATGGCTTAGCAGCCCACTTTAACGTAAGGACTAGTGTAGGTGTTGTTGGGGTACCATAATCTGAAAAATTACATAGCGGCGGACAATTAGTCAAACTGAAACGATGTCGCAACTTCTATGCTTCCTCCAATCTCATGTGGGAGGGAAGCCGGTGACCTATCTATAGATCGTCAACGCTGTCAGATCTCATCTCTTTTACTGATTTTCCACACGTTTCACAATAAAATAAACCGCAAGTTAAGCAAATAAGTGATGGTTTTTCTTCCGCTCCAAAAGTGATAAGATCGTGTTCGTGTATTTTGATAGTGTTGCTCAATTCCTTGAAAAATACGATATCGTTTATATGATCTTCTAATAGGTTTACTGAAGACATACGGTTTATACTGAATAATGAACTATAAAATATACCTATCTTTAAAAACGGCTAAGGTTATGGTGAATGAATGGATCTTAGATCATCTCTGTAGATTTATGAAGACACCGTCTATTCCTTTGTTGTTTTTCATTAGAGGCATTCTCATTCCTTTTCTAACACATTCTCTGAAAAGTTCTTCTTTTATGATATTAATATAATCTATTGTCATCTTCTTGTCGTCGCCGTTCTTCCTTTGATATAGCGGAATAACGGAAGATAAGATATTGTATCTGAATAATATTTTGGAGAATAATGATTATGAAATTCCTACACAGTTGGTGATGGCAAACATAATATTGTATAGATTATATACTCAAAATAATACGAAGCTGACGAGAAAAGACGAATAATTTATCCTTCATGATAATGTTATTTGTTATATCGACAGCAGTCATTGGAGTGTCTACTGCTGTAATAACTCTACAAGATGCAAATGCAGCAAGTAATAATGATAATAGTTCTTGCAGTCATCATGATACTACTGGCAACCCAAAAAATGCTCCAAAAATGATACACCTTTGATTCTTTCTTTTCCTTAAAGCCATCGCTACTGTTACACCAAACGTAGCTTAACAGGTCTCTGTTTTTTGTGAAAGCAGCAATTCCTAGCGAACAGGATATCATCTAACATTGAATCAAGAACGAATCTCTAAATTATATCCTAACTGCATTTTACTCCTCGAATATTTTACTTACATAGCTCAAGGCCATTCATATATGGCATGTTAATATCAACTAGCAGTGGTTCATTATTATTAATAATAACAAATCTTACTCTGGTTGTAAACCATTTCTACTCCTTATATTTTATAATCCTTGTATATAAAATAAGACTAATTGAAATTTGCTTCTACTAATACCAATCCTGCTAGGTTGATAGCCCTGTTTGGAATTATTATTTCTATTGCATGGATTAATAGTGTATATGGGCAAAGCGCATCAGAAAATGCGTTTCCACAATTTCCAACAGTACCGCAATCAAATACAACTGGAACAGAAGTAACTACACAAAAACCATCAGCAATACAACCACCGCCGTCATCATCGGAAGGCTCGTCTTCTTCAATAAAACATGGTGTAAGGATTACATCGCCTTTCCGAGATCAACAAGTCCCAGCCGGCGCCATTCTCACAATATCAGGAATATCAAAAGACAACGCCACTTCTGATTGTCATGTTAATGTTAATGTAAATCATGTAAGACCATACCAAAATACCTCTGCAACAGGTCATGGCGGAGCAAATGATTATTCA
>JBKOWU010000098.1:0-13752 GCA_046724555.1 Thermoproteota archaeon
GTAGGAGTACAGACAAGGCACGCATCTAATTTTTTTTCGTTATAAAGCATTTCATCAATAGAGTGATATGATCTTACATTATACTTGTTAGCTATTTCTTTAGATAGGTTTTGATTCATATCACAGATAGCTATTAGAACATCTAGATCATGAAGAACCCTCGCGTGGTTCTTTCCCCACCCACCAACGCCTATTATGGCTAGTCTGAGGTTAGATTCTATGTGTGCCATACCGGAGTTAACCAATGCAGATATTCTTTAACATCTCCACATACAATTTTGGTATACGTGTCACGAATTTCTCTCGTCATTGGCCCCTCTCGTCCATTACCTATTTGAATGCCATCAATATTTGTGATAGCAATAATCTCGGCTGCAGTACCGGTTAGAAATAACTCATCTGCAATATATAATTCGGTCCTTGCGATTGGACGCTCTGCCAGTGTATATCCTAAATTCCTTGCAATAGTCATAGCAGAATCTCGAGTGATCCCTTCTAATGCCGAATCTGCAGTGAATGGTGTATAAATTTTGTTATTTCTAACCATGAATATATTTTCCCCAGATGCCTCGCTAACATTTCCTTCCTTATCCAACAAAATCGATTCGTCATATCCATTGCGTCTGCTTTCTTGTATAGCAAGTATGGAATTAAGATAATTTCCAGCGGCTTTTGCCATAGGCGGAGTTGTAATGTCATGAATTCTACGCCAAGAAGAGATACATGCTTTGATTCCTTCGCCTTTAAAGTACTTAGCAAATGGAAAAACTATAATCACTGTGTGAGTTGGTGAGTCTCTTGTAATATTAAGATCGATGCCATGCAGTCCTACAAATGTTAATGGTCGTATATAACATGACTCTCTAAGATTGATCCTTTTGAGTAAATCAACTGTAGCTTGGCACAACTCTTTTACTGAGTAATCTAAAGCAAACGAATAGATTTTTGCAGAACGGTGAAGTCTTTCCATGTGCTCTTTTAATCTAAATACATAAAGATTATTCTTTGCGAAGTACGCGCGTATACCTTCAAAGACAGATGTTCCGTAATGTAAAACATGACTTGTAACAGGAGTTGTTGCTTCCTCCCATTTTACAAATTTGCCATCGAACCAGACAAATTCTGCGCCCTTTATCTTCATTTAAATGCAAGTCACTTTAGGCTTATAAAAAGCTTGTAAACTAAACTAAAAAGCCATTTTTAGGAAATTTTGTTCCCATTGTCCTTATTGTTAGATCGGGGGATTTAGCAAATTTCTGTATTATGTACCAATTATCTTTTATTATATCAACAACTTTTTTTGGCACTTTATCCTGCCAAGCGAGTATTTCCTGTGGTAGTCTTTCCTTAGAGCTTTCTTGAGCCTGAGCATAGAGCATTTCTTTCACACTAGAAGATGAAAAACTTAATCGCTTTTCGCCGATGGGATGAAGTCCATATATACTTAATACAATTCTCTCTATCTTATCTCCACTGTATGAAACGAATGTTTCTTCCTTAACACTTTTTAATATCTTCCTTCGTAAGACCCATGAGTATGGAGAAATTAAAGGTGGTACATATTTTATAAACGGTGAAAAGAACGCATAGTCTGGCAAGACTATAACTCTATCGTTGTTGCTAAACACAGCCTCTATCATTGCTTTTCTAACATTGTATGGAAAAGGGAAGCTTTTCGTGTTAATTTCTGTGTTATCTTTAAGAAATCTTACAGGGAAGATATATACATTCTCACAATCTCTCAGTAGAAAAGATATGATATTCTCATGTGCAGTTGTTAACGGGTTTAGGTGTCCAAGATATATAGCGGCCTGTCTTGCCATCTTAAGATCAAAAATTAAGTATATATACACATAAATATATACATATAACAAAAAGTATCGGAGAGCCCTTATGAGCTTCTCTTTATTTCGATTTCAATTGTAGAAACGTTTCGTGTTCTACCATCTTCTGATTGAACAGTCTCGGAACCAATTCTTACATCTCCTATCTTATATCCTGCATTTTCCATTCTTTTTAAGATGATCTGTGAAACGTCTACTGCTCTTCCGATGCTTAAACCTCTTGCCTTAATTGTCACAGAAGGCTGATTAGCCAGTTGAATGAGTGTTGATGTAACATATGCCATCAGAGGTTTCTTTCCTATGTATATAGCATCATGAGTCCCTTCTTTCTGTACTTGTTGATTCTGTTGTGGTTGTGCTTCCGACATAAGAATGTTAATGCTTTAGGATAATTTAAATCTAGAAGATGGCAAACAATAGATGCATATTTTGAGATAACCATATCAAAAAGCTCTCGATCGGTTTGCTTTGGTTACGAAGACTGAATGGAAACTGCTAACTATTACGGATAAGCGTGTAATAATTCATGTCTATCAATACAAATATGTTTTATCTATAAAAAGACAATAAAGAGATGGGCATTCAAATAATTGTAGAGATTTAATAGATATGAAATTCAGATTATCTTTGACAGAAAAAAGCAAGTACCTTAATTATCAAGCAACTTTGTTTTTTGAGTCAATAGTAATAGCTATTCCAAAGTCATTAATTAATAACATTATCATACTAAGAAGCAAGCTGTCTACCAAATTCTACTTAATATGAATTGCACATATCTCTAAGATCATTGTATATACATCCCAGTTAACACTGAAATATTGAATAATTTGCAACAATTATAGTGTATCTGTCAAATATTCTATAATTTCTTAGTAAACCCTAGTGAATATGTACATACGACAGGCTAATGTTTTTGATTCGACTGGTGGGGTCGGCCGGATTTGAACCGGCGGCCTCCAGCGCCCGAGGCTGGCATCATACCAAGCTAGACAACGACCCCCCTCATTTTTGAGATATCATAACGAACACTAGCAAGATATAGATCGATAGGATTTATTTGCTGCTTGCTTGTTTTCAGCTGATGCAGATCTCATATATATAGTGATATTTTACATAGGGAATCCATAAACCACTATCATCAGCCAGAAGTGGATCATACCCCAAATACACATAATAATTAGTTAAATTGTCTGCAAAAATGTGATGCTACTATACACGGATTTTGCATGTCACAAGCCATCATAAATAATGTGGTTTTTATCTCCTAGACTGTTATCAGATGGCCATATTTTGACATATAATCCAATAACTTACGAGATTTCATTTTAACATTGAATACACTGATGATAGTACGAATGGATCACCAATAAGCTTTGATAGGAACATAAAGAAAATTACTTAGAAAATCTAAAAGCATGGCAACTACTAATACCTAATATAAACACTATGAGCATGATGGTTAAAGTTGGCGCCACGAAAGACAGAAAGATTAAAGTCAGTCAAAATCAATCAACAACTTTTCTATGGGAGGGTGAGAATGTTTTTTCCACTCCTTCAATGATATCAGAAATGGAAGAAACTTGTAGACTTCTTCTTAAAGAGCAATTCATACCAGAAGAACAGTGGGATTCTGTCGGAACATTCGTGGAAATTAAACATTTGGCAGCTACCCCTGTAGGAGCAGAAGTTCTACTCAAAGCTAAAGTATGTTCAGTAAATGGAAGAAGAGTCATGTTTGAAGTTGAGGCATCAGATAATATAGAAAAAATTGGTGAAGGAAGACATGAACGTACGATAATTGACATAGCTAAGTTTAGAAGTCGGTTCGATGTGAAGAAGAAAAAGTTAGAAATCTAATATAAGGTGTAAAACTATAAAAGAGGCATAATAAAACATGTAATATTCTACTAGGTGATAAATGAAATGTCATCAATTCAACAAGCTACAGCTGGCGGAATGCCAGTATTAATCTTAAAAGAAGGAACTAAAGAGAGCAAGGGAAGGGAAGCACAGAAGAACAATATTACTGCAGCCAAACTTATTGGAGAGCTTGTCAAGACTAGTCTTGGTCCTAGAGGTATGGATAAAATGCTGGTAGACACTCTTGGCGATGTTACAATTACAAATGATGGTGCAACTATTTTGAAGGAAATCGATGTTCAACATCCAGCAGCTAAAATGATGGTTGAAGTTGCCAAATCAGTAGACAATGAAGTAGGTGATGGAACGACATCTTCAGTGGTTTTTGCAGGCTCATTATTACAGAAAGCTGAAGATTTAGTTAATAAAGATGTTCATCCATCTGTGATAGTAGATGGTTATACAGCTGCATCTGAACAGGCTCTAAAATTATTACAAAAGATCGCAATCAAAGTCGACGTAAATGATAAGGAACGATTGCTAAAGATTGCCAGAACTAGCATGGATTCAAAACTAGTTTCTGAAGACAGCCCTATACTAAGTCAGGTTGTGGTTGATGCAGCAAAACAAGTGGTTGAAAAAATTGAAGATGATGAAGGTTTTAAAGTCGATCTTGACAATATTAAGGTAGAGAAGAAAGCAGGCGGATCTATGGCCGATACAAAGCTGATAAAAGGTATTGTATTAGACAAAGAAGTTGTTCACGGTGGAATGCCAAAGGTAGTCGAAAATGCTAAAATAGCATTGCTCAATTCTGCTCTTGAAATTGAAAAAACTGAAATGAGTGCAGAGATTCGTATTAATGATCCCCAGCAAATGCAAATGTTCCTCAATGAAGAGAACAAGATGCTCAAATCTATGGTTGACAAAGTAGTATCTGCAGGTGCTAATGTAGTATTATGTCAGAAAGGTATTGACGATATAGCACAACATTATTTTGCCAAGGAAGGTATTATGGCAGTAAGACGTGTAAAAGAAAGTGATATGTTCAAGTTGTCGAAGGCTACGGGAGCAAGTGTAATAAACAATCTTGACGATTTGACAGACAAGGATCTTGGTTTAGCTAATTTAGTAGAAGAGCGGAAAGTCGAGACAGACAAGTGGGTATTCATCGAAGGTTGCAAGAATCCAAAAGCTGTTTCTATACTTATAAGAGGTGGCTCACAGAGAGTAGTAGATGAAGCCGACCGCTCCGTACATGATGCCCTGATGGTAACTAAAGATGTACTTGAAAGGCCCGAAATAGTGGCAGGCGGTGGAGCTCCTGAAGCATATATCGCAAATGAGCTGAGACAATGGTCAGGAAACTTAGAAGGAAGGGCACAATTAGCAGTTCAAAAATTTGCAGATGCACTCGATTCTCTCCCATTGGCCTTAGCAGAAAATGCAGGTATGGATCCTATTGACACCATGACAGAATTAAGGGCAAAGCAAAGCAAAGGCTCGAAATGGACTGGCGTTGATGTAAGAAACACAGTAGTTGCAGACATGTTCAAGCAAAATGTGTTAGAACCAGTTGTAGTCAAACAACAGATCATAAAATCTGCCACCGAGGCTGCTTGTATGATATTAAGAATAGATGACGTAATTGCTGCAAGCAAATCTAAAGCTCCCCCAATGCCTCCGGGAGGCGGCATGGGCGGCATGGGCGGCATGGGCGGCATGGGCGGCATGGGCGGCATGGGCGGCATGGACATGGAATAAAATATTCACCTCTTTTTTCAAAACCTCTTTTTTAAAATAAGGATTATCAAAACATACTCCTCGTCACTGTGTAATTTGCCATTGCTCTAGTAGACCAGTCTTTCGTAATCATGAGTACGTCTAATATAATAGATGAATTAATTTTGTGATATGCTAATGATAAAACTTGGCTAAACATTTAGACTTTGGTTAGCAACAAAGGAACACTCTATTAAGAGCTTCCAATTAATTGTAGCAATGGAGTTTGTAGATTGGTTTCCTTATTATCAGAGCATAAGACAGCAATTTGGATATAGTACTCAAAAGGATCAAGAAGCAGCAAATATCCTATCTAAAATGATAAGGAGAAAAGCCTTAGATAAAAAAGTGCTGCAAAGGAAAATTGCAGGGAAACAAGTAATGGTCATAGGATCTGGTCCTGGTTTGGAGAGGAATCTTGAATTTATAAAAAGGAATTTGAAATTAACAAAAATTGTTGCAAATGGAGCAGCTCAGGTTCTAATTGAAAGAAGGATAAAGCCTGACATAGTGGTTACAGATTTAGATGGCAATCACTCATTTTTACAAAAGGCAGAGAAGATGGGAGCAACAATGGTCATTCATGCTCATGGAGACAACGTAGCAATGCTCAGAAAACTAGTACCGAAATTCAGACACGTTGTTGGATCTACGCAGATAGCGCCTGTTGAAAAAGTCTATAATTTTGGAGGTTTTACTGACGGTGATAGATGTGTTTTTTTGGCAGAGGAATTTGCTGCTAAAGATATTATCCTTGTAGGAATGGAATTTGGATATCCTATTAACAGAAATTCAACAGGAGTAGTAAAGAATCAGAACTTGAAAAATGAGAAAATGAAGGTGGCGAGAAAGTTATTAGAGATACTTGCGAAACGAGGATCCCAGTCGAACCTGTTTGACACGTCCACAAGGCCAATTAAAGGCTTTAAACGTTTCAGAATAAATGAAGAAATGCAGATTTAACTTACCAAGGTACGATGGATAATAACTGATAATAAAAAGTAACAGGTAGATACTTTTGAAACTTCATCAGCACCGGAACATAATATTGGTAAGAGATGCAAAAATCATCGCTTAGGAGTAGAAGAATATTATCCTGTACTCGATAGTTATTATTTATTATTACCATGATCATATGATATGAAAAATTATTATATTATTTATGTAAAGATGGATTAGACATGTCCAGCTATTCAGAAGACGATGTCAGACGTGCTGCCGAAATACGCGAATGGCTTGTCAAGCAAATTTCTGACAAGGAAGATGAAATTGAAAAATTACGTGTTACACTTTCAATAGTGGATAATCTACTAAAACGCGGTAGCTTTAAAGCCGCTTCTGCTCTTAACACTTCACATACTTTATCACCTATAGCCCAAAGTGCAAATATTTCTGGTAAGATATCTACAACCCATACAAATCAGCAGCAGAGGAGAGATACTGCGGGGAATGACATTGCAGAAAATGTTCTCCCTGGACAGCAACAGACAGAAGAAATGGAAATCAGAGAATCTAGATCGTTAAACCGACTTAAAGATAACCTATTATTAGCACATGTCGAAATATCTAAAAGCAGTGTGGAAATTTCTCCTGCAGAAGGAATTAATCTCAACGTTAATACTCCACCTTTCAAGTCATTTTTTCTAAATAGAATTTTGGATGGGATGAAAACAAAGGATACTGAAAAATTAAGCAACGGACAAACCAAAGAATCGGAATTACTCAATTACCATATCGAAGAAGATTCCAATGGTTTGATTAAGAGAATTATCATTAATAACTATAGAGAGAATGAACGACTTAATGAGATATTCAATACTTCTACATGGGTTTTTACAAGGATGATAGAAAAGGCTGGCAGATAAAATATAACATGGACAAGATAGTGGTTCTAGATTTTGGTTCTCAGTATAGCCACTTGATATGTAGAAGGATACGTGAGGGAAATGTATACTGTGAACTTTTACCATATAATACTCCAGCCGACGTAATTAAAGAAATAGATCCTAAGGGGATAATTCTCTCTGGTGGACCTTCAAGTGTATATTCAAAAGATTCGCCCAGACCAGACAAGAAGATCTTCCAGATGGGATTTCCAATTTTAGGAATATGTTATGGTCATCAGATAATTGTAAATAATTTCGGAGGTAGAGTCAAAAGAGCAACAGATAGAGAATATGGACATGCTGACTTGATTATTGATGATAAAACTGACCTATTTAATCAAATGAATGGTAAAATAAAATGTTGGATGAGTCATGGAGATGCTGTAGAGGAACTACCTCATGGATTCAAAGTATTGGCACATACAAGCAGCTCATTCTCGGCTGCAATAGGTAATCAGAAAAGGAAGTTTTACGGACTGCAATTTCATCCAGAAGTGGTGCATACATACAAAGGAATTCAGGTTTTGAAGAACTTTTCTCATAATATCAGCAAAGCAAAACCTAGTTGGAATATGAAAAACTTTGTAGAGATGACAATTAACAATATTAGGGAGACTGTTAAAAATGACAGAGTGCTTTGTGCAGTAAGTGGAGGGATCGATTCTACTACAGTTGCAGCACTTTTGCATAAAGCTATAGGCGATAATTTGCAATGTGTTTTTGTTAATCATGGGTTATTGAGGCGAGATGAGGAAAAATTGGTCATCCAACTTTTCAGAGATCGGTTGGACATTCAGGTAATATATATCGACGCAGAAAAACAATTTCTTCACAGGCTAGAAGGAGTGAATGATCCTGAAGAAAAACGCAAGATTATAGGCGAAGAATTTGCGAATGTATTTGTTGATGTTGGAAAAAAGAATGGATCATTTCAATGGCTCGCACAGGGAACACTCTATCCAGATGTGATTGAAAGTGGCATTTCAAAAGGTCCAGCAGAGATTATTAAAACACATCATAATGTAGGCGGTCTTCCGAAATGGCTTAATTTAAAAGTATTAGAACCACTGAGTAGCTTATACAAAGACGAAGTCAGAAAAGTTGCAAAATTACTTAATGTTCCTAATGCATTCTTAAAAAGACATCCTTATCCTGGCCCTGGTCTGGCAGTTAGAATAATTGGAGAAGTTACTGAAGAAAAAATACGTATTGCTAGGGATGCAAGTAAAATAGTTGAGGAGGAATTGGATATTGCAGGATTATATGACAAGGTATGGCAAGCGTATGCTGCAGTAGGAGATGACAGGGCAGTTGGGGTTCTTGGTGATGAACGTGTTTATGGAAGGATTGTCATAATCCGAGTTGTAGATTCAATAGATGCAATGACCGCAGACTGGACTAGATTGCCTCATAAACTAACTGAAAAAATTAGCAATAGAATCACTAATGAAGTTGAAGGGGTAACATTGGTTACATATGCTGTTTCAAGTAAGCCACCTGCAACGATAGAACCGCAGTGAGCACCTACAATACAAAGTATCATTTGTATTTATATCAGGCTACATAGCCTGCTCCATACTATCCTTTCTTTGCTTCCCTAATACCAGCCAAGCTTGATCTTAATCTTAACATATAAAAATAAAAGATAGCGAACTAGAACATATACCTTATTCTTACTTAACCTCCTTATCCTCATTAGTCTATATTTTATAAATGACACGTTTTGCTGCAGATTTTATCTTCCATGATCTGTATTAACCAATCTATTGATTTGGTTTTGCGGCAATCGTTAGGGTTAGTGCCAACTGTTTAGTGATGCTGTTAAGCAAATCTCAGCAATTAATTAGGCAAGCTACTTTTTCCCTTTTTGCCTTAACTTTTCCCTGAGGATGTGGTGAGCGATTCTTACTAAATGTTAGAAAAACATAGTATATTATATTACATATAACTGGAATTCCTGAACGGGATAGACAATTGTAAAATTTTTGCTGCAATAGAGGTGGCTAAATAGAATTATCTATAGATATATAAATATATATTACATATCGATCCTTTCTAGCAACTCCATTACACCTTCAATATCTGCAGGTTCTGCGAAAGGATTTCGTATATATAGTGATACATAGGCGTTAGAAAACGTCAATCGTTCCCTGGTATCTAATCCAGCCAGATGTCCTAAAATGTCTGCAGCGTCCCAACAGTCGCCTGCACCAGTAAGGGTTTTCGGTTCAACTTTAATTGCGTTGACAAATGATGTTTCTCTGCCATTGGACCATGCTGCACCTATTCTTGTATGTAGATCGATACTTACTCCGACTTTTCCTGCAAGTTTAGCTGCCGCATTTTTCACATCTACAGAATCATAATTGTTTGATGGTACTAGAGGATCGAATCCTAAAGCCCTAGCAAGAGAGTTGCATTCATTTTCATTTATACTCAAAATGTCAATGATATCACCCATCTTTGTTAATGAGTCTAGAAATTCTTGTCTTCTAATTTCAATATCAGCAGGATCAATGAAGTGAAGAGATTTTGGTGAGTTTTTAAACACATGTTCTGTTAGTTTGGTACCATTTGAATTGCTGGCCCAGTTGACAACTACTACCCCGTCCGCGTTTCTTAATATCCTGAGATCATCTTCAGAATTAACCCGTTCAGGTCCAAAATTTATATTATCTCCTGTATCACTTAGCATTACATTTGATTTAAAACCTTGTTCACCGGTAAATTCGAATGATGTAGTGAGCCCATGTTTTCCATCTGCAATTCTAAGATTTACTCCTTCTCCAAATTTTGAAAATATATGTGTAAGTATTGCCGCACCAATTTTGTCTGAGATTGTGAAAAGAGTGACTTTAGCAGATAGTTTTGCTAAGCAATATGCAATATTGACGGCATTGCCTCCCTTAATATCTACGGTAGGCATGTCACGTATACTGCCACCACCAAATTGGGCTTTTTGAGTTAAAGCATCAATAAGGTCTTCTTTCGATTTCAGCTTTACGATACGATCGATGAAGAAATCGGGCATTACAACAATAGGATTCATGTAAGAATAGTAGTTTTGAATTTTCTCTGAAATCGAAGATTTAATTTTGCAACACCTTGGACATATTGCTAAGTATTATCACAATATCATCATTTATAGTGTATTTAAAACTACTTAACCTACAACGGTTTTACATACATGTTATTAGCATTTACCTATCTACAATATATCTTTACGAAAAGGTCTTTAAGCATTGCAAGTTAATTTTATAATGATAATGTATTCCGTGGAAAGATTGAGATTGGAATGCAAATATATATTAATTTAATATGATAATTTAAGATTACCTTAGTCATAATCAGCTTAAGGAGAATCCCCTATTGCATTGTAACATTTTTATTTATATATGCATTAATTTTTTATCACGCCCTTGATTTTGAGTATGTGTATATATACTTCCTCAACTGCATTGGTAGCTGGAAAAAGGAGGGTTGCTGGCACATGAACAGTTTGAAATTGATAGTAGGTGATAAAAATGTCTGAAAACACCAATACGATTATTAATGCATCAATAACACTAGGCGATGTAAAGGTTCAGTTCAATGGTTCTGCAGAATCAGTGCTAACATCTATTGTTAATTTTGTAACAAAACACGTTCCAACGTTAGAGTTGGCAAGGAAAATTTCCCTGAATTATGCAGTTACCGATCTTATTGAAACATATTCAAATCTGATTAAAATTACTCCTGAAGGACCAAGGGTGATTATTTCTGATCTGTATGAAATAGGAATAAAAAAAATATCTGATAAAGAGATGGTCGCATTAGAATTAATTGCATCAAAGATTGCAAAAGATCTGGGAAAGATTTCCGATGATGCAATGCAAGCATCGGAAATTCAGTCTACTACAGCACTCAACCCTAAATCAGTTAGCTCAAGACTCTCAGAACTAGTAAAGGCAGGTTATGTAGTAAGAGACAATACAAAGGATGGAATAGGATCGACGGTAGTTTATAGAATTACCACCTCCGGGATTCACTGGTTAACCTCCACTATGATTAAAAGAATAAAACCACTATCGACATCCTCGTCATCCTAATCATGCTCATCGATAGCATAAGCATAACAAACACCTCAATCATAATGGAGATTCAGAATACGGTCTCTTCTGAACATATCTATAATTTCTCATTGTTCCAACTCTAGTAAGAATGCCTTCTCTTACCATATCTGTTAGCGAATGTGACACAGCGGTTCTATCATAATTATATCCAAGTCGTGATAGCTCCTCATGAACTTCTCCCAGAAGCTTTTCTGTTCCAAAATATCCTTCATACCATAATTTTTCTAGTAGACCTCTACATGTAGCCCCCCCTTTTGACATTTCCCTACGCGGTGGCTCGATTAAATTTTTTACTCCTTCTTGATAAGCGACATCTGTATTAATCTGTAGTTTTAAAGAATTAATTTCCTTTTGAAATTCAGCAATCTGAGCATTCAAACCTTGCATGAGGGTCGTAGAAGTATCGATACCAGAAAGAACATCTTCCACTACTTGTTTAACCTTGCTCTCCAAACAGGTTATTTCGACCTCCCAGTCACGATGTCTCAGCTTAATTTTAACTTCATTGGAAGGAGGTGAAAGTGATTCGCTCATGCAAACTATATTTGTCAATGTTCTTCGCTCGATAAATTTGTTGCTGACCATATTGATCATGTTGCACAACCTTAATAAACAATGAACTTGTTATATTGTTGATCAACATGGCCACGCAATTAAATTTTCAACCTGATGGGATTAACTTTGGTGAATTTGAACGTGCATTTAACCGATCTTTAGGACATTGCTTATCGTCTCATCTGCAGGAGTTA
Source organism: Thermoproteota archaeon (assembly GCA_046724555.1). Taxonomy (GTDB): domain Archaea; phylum Thermoproteota; class Nitrososphaeria; order Nitrososphaerales; family Nitrososphaeraceae; genus JAFAQB01. Next base: position 12,234 of record JBKOWU010000098.1, read on the forward strand.
CTTAAGGGGAAAAAAATCATCTTTAATTCAGAGGATAAGAATCTTATCCCAGTCGATGGATGGGGGATTAGAAGTATTCCATACTGTACAACGCCTCTAACAACCATTCAGCCAAGGATGGATAATACAACAATATGTGCGGTAGATTCTAGCACAATCCAACTCGCAGAGACTGAAGATGGGGCCCTGTATGGAGTAAAAGGCGGAGTAGTACTTTCCATTGGAGCCCGAGCATCAATTCACTTCAAAATTGGCCCTATCTTGTTTTATCTAAGCGAAGAAACTATTGGACATTCTCAGCTTGATCATAGAGTAGCAAAGATCATTTTAATTGATAGTGACTTTGCAAAACGGTTAATCAGAATCCGTGTTGAAAGGGTGATTCAGATGGAGCTGTCAAGCAACTTCAGTAAATCAGTAATACTCATAGATGGATCATTGAAGTCATCTCTTTTTGAGGAAAAAAATCAGAGCATTAAAAATGTAGCTGAAAACTGCATTCTAAAGCAAAATTCTATGATTGGGATAAGCAAAAGTAGCAAACTTAGGATCATCGATAGAGTTTGTACTCCTCTTACAAAGATCGAAGGAGCGGCATACATGGATGTCAATCTGATAATTAAAAGTCTGGTTCGGAATACTGTTGGTGACAATCTTATAGCAAAGTTTGGCAACCATAATAGTCCCATATTGAGAGTAGATGTTGTTTCTGGTAACTCAGGTAAAGATGAAGCCCTTGGAAAATTATTGGGTAACGACTCAATAGCATGTGGATATCCCGAAACGTTGCGACTTGCACACCATGTTTCAACTTTTTCTTCCACTGAGATATCTTGCCTTAGAGGCCACATATTAAGTAACTATGATGTGACTGAACTTGCATCCAAAGACATACGTAAAACTTTACTAGGTTCTATCACGGTATGAAGATCTTATCAAAAAACGGCAATGAGCTGATTATGCTAGCAATGAAGAGTGATATTGCTAGCAAGGGTGACTATTTGATAATTGAAGATGAAAAGTCAAAAAGAAAGATGATTGTTCAGATCTATGATGAAGAATATCTTTCTTCCCAATCTTTAATTGAAGATATTGTGAAGGATGAAGTTGTAACAGCGTCAAGCATAGAAAATTTACATGATCCACTCAATATTGGAAACATATCTAAGATTATCAGAGATGCAAGAGTGTTCCGTGTTAAAATAAGAGCTGCCATAGATTTATCAGGTAAATTATCGAGTGATGTAACATGGCTGCCGTCAAGGGTATATTCTAATGTAAGAAGGTTAAGTATTTCCGAGTTGGATATGTTCATTGAGAGAAAAGGGGTGTTCCCTATTCCGATAGGCAAAGCTAGAGGAGATGATCAGGATTTTGAACTCTATGCAGAAGACCTTGACGGTAGATTAAACATCATTACCGGAAAAAAAGAATCTGGCAAATCTCATCTTTCAAAGATCCTTGTGAAAACATTGGTCCAACATGGAGCATTTGTCATTGTATTTGATTTAAATAATGA
>JBKOWU010000295.1:0-3347 GCA_046724555.1 Thermoproteota archaeon
AATGATGCAGATCTTGGTGAAGTACTGGAGGTAAGAGACGATATAGTCGTTACAGAACGAGGTACCTTAAACAAAGAAAAATTCTATCTACCTAAGTCAATTCCGCATGGATTTAATGGTCATACCTTGCTGTTTGATATAGCAGAAGAAGAGGCAAAAGAGAGATTTAGTGATGAATCAATTCTGACACAGGGAGCTAAAATTCAATGGACACGACCGGAATCTACTACTGGAGCAGACAGTGAAATACCTATACCTGTAATTGAAGAAAAATTAGAGGTGTCGAAAAAAGAAACCATACAAGAAGCAACACTAATAAAGGAACCAGTTAAGGAAACTAAGACTGTTGAAGTAGAATTGAAACATGAGGAGTTAATTATTGAGAAGCGACCTGTGGAAAAAAGATCGTCATCTTCGAATTCTGAAGAGGTAGCGCGATCTAAAACAGAAATTACTATTCCATTAAAGAAAGAAGATATAATCGTTGAAAAGAAGTCTCATGTGAAAGAAGAGATAGTAATAAATAAAAAGCCAGTAAGTGAGACTAAAACAATAAGTGAACAGTTGACAAGCGAAAAGGGTAGTGTCATAAATCATGAAGGCGAAGAAGTAGGAGAAGAATAATATAATGTATACGGATGTCGGTGAATATTTTCTTTTAACTATTATAGCTATCAACCTCAACTATGGAGCAGGTAGTTCATAAACATGGAAGTAGAAGACCGCAACGACAAAATATTAGATCAAAAACCGCAGCAGAACGTCGATGACTCAATACATATAGCTAACACGCATGATCCCTCGGAAAGTGAAGAAGAAATACGCCGACATACACAAGAAGAGATAGTTCCAGTATTAGAAGAGGATTATTCTATTTCAAAACAGACCATTATCAAGGAAGCAAAAATTGAGAAAAGGGTGGTTACTAAAACAAAGACCGTCAAAGTACCAATTATTTTCGAGGAATTATATGTCAACGGCAAAAAGTTAAAATCAGTCGAACAATCTCAGATGTTATCTGCACTCAAGGATAAAATTAGTAGCATAGCGAATACTAGTAGTGCGGATACCTCGGTGGAACAGTCAGTAAAAAAGAAAAACAAAATAGAAGATAGAGGCGAAGTGGTTCCATTGTTCTCCTCTTCTGATAATACAAACTCAAATGAAAGTGAAAACGAAAAAATAATACCTTTGTATGAAGAGCAATTTGAGATCGTCAAGAAAGTAGCCAAAGTAGCAGAAATAGTTATTACAAAACGAAGAATTACTGAAAAGAAGAAAATTGATATTGATCTCAGAGGAGAGCAAGTTAGAATAAAATATCCAGATGGACGGTCAGAGAAATTATCTTAGCATCCAATTGGAGTTACAGTAGCACTTCTGCTTCTAGTGCTTCCAATAATTCAGATGGCAAATGCGCAGCCGTTGCCTACTGGGTGATTGAGCGTTAATGGCAATGGATTTACAGGAAATCTAGTATGAATCCGACGGATCCTTCAGTAAAATTAGATGATTGTACTGTGCATAAACCGGGTTGATTGATTTATTATTACCATTGATATTGCAAACATTAATAGTATTAATATCCACATTATAACAGACAAATTTTTGTTTACCCTCCTATCTATTCTATGATCCTAAATGAGTCTATCATTTTTTGTGCTATTGGTAGATAGATATGATATTTGCTGTTTTGTGCTATATAGGCGATTAGATAAACAATATTACCAGCAACACCATCAACAAAAGTAGCAGGTGTAACTGTTGCAATATACAGGTATTTTAGTTCTTTAATACTGCACATGAATTTATGCGCCGGCATGCCAGATAACCATGTTGGTACGGATTCTATAATTTTCAAGTCAGGATCGCTATTTCTGAACGATCCGATACTGTCTAGTATATATTTGTCTAATGTCATTTCCTTGGGGGTTGTTATTACCGAGATGCCCACTAACTCGGTATTAATATAATCAGACTGTTTTTCTCTTGGTGCCATAAATGCAACTACTGCTGGATTAGCTAATGAGAGTTCAGGGTACTCTTTTACTGTGTCTTTATCAACTTTCATCCAGCTAGCAGGGTAGTCTATTTTTATTTTGTATAATGGTGATTCATAAGTTATAAATGAAGTCATTATTATTACTGCTATGTGATCCCAGCAGCTTCTTTTGTATTATGGTTCTCCTTACTCTTATAAGATCGCAATTCTGTTTCTAATTCTTCTGCTATTCTAGCGGTCAACCTTACAGTCTCATCTTCGAAAGGTGAGTCGCTGTTCTCGTGTCTGTTCTTCATATTCTTCTGACGGTTGTTCTAATGCGTCAGCATCCCACCATGTCTTACAATCTGTGCTTTGAGATCCATTGCCAATTTAGCACGTCTTATATTCTCGAGTTCTTGCTGCAATTCTTTTGATAGATTGGTAAAGTATTCATCATATGCCTCATACCATAGTTTAAGATTGTATTCTTTTTCCCTTTCATATTGGTCGTCTAGTTCTTCTATTGAAAGTGGTTTTTGTTTGCTTCAGGACATTCTCAATCATCGTTTTAAGTGATTTGTCGTATTTTCGCTTGAACCCCTTAAAAAATGTGTGAAATGATTTTTTCTTAATATTACCTTTTTTGTTTTTACTGCTTTACTGTTTTGTAAATGAAGTTTATTTAAGTTTCTTCGAATTTTGTTTTCTCCTCTTCTTTTATAATAGTAGTGTAAAAGCAGAGCAGTTCCAATCCATGTTAATATGTATGACGAAAGCGAAGTCCAGTATATAACTTGGCTATACATACAAGATTGACGCGGGCCCAGAGGGATTTGAGCTTTGCTGGTAGAAGGGTTCATTTACTTTTTGGAAAGTTCATCAGGCAAATTATTAGAATAAGATAGTGAAAGAAAGGTTATCGTATGGTTGATGGGATCGGTTTGAGCGTACGTGGCTGCTCCGCTGTTTTGTTTATTGGACTTTTTCTCAAACTCATTAGTTGTTTTTGATTTACAATATTGAATGGATTGGAAAAGGTATTCAGGAGGGATATCAGAATTTCTATATATGTATTATAATTTTATATTGTATTGCAACCATATACTATCGTGCAGCAGAGTGAAGTAACAGGTAAGGAAGCTGAACTGTATGTTAAACTTCCAAATGGCAGGATAAAATGTACTGCCTGTGCTAGGCTATGTGAAATTCCTGAAGGTAAAATAGGTTTATGTGGTATAAGAGGAGTCACAAATAGCAGTTTATATTTATATGTATATGGTAGAGTTATCGCAGGTCATATAGATCCAATAGAGAAAAAACCTGTGACACATTACAGACCAGGTACAGCAATTTATTCTATTGC
>JBKOWU010000112.1:0-15680 GCA_046724555.1 Thermoproteota archaeon
GCGGGCTCGGAGGGATTTGAACCCTCGACCTGACGCTTAGGAGGCGTCCGCGCTATCCATTGTTCGCCTATCAGACAAGTATTATAGCCTGATAGTCTGCGCCACGAGCCCTTGTCTTAGAAGCCGGATATCGCAAATTTAAGTATTGATTATTCATTCCCTGACAGCATTCACCCGAGCCTTTTCTTTACATTGATGATAATAGTTTAGTTTCGTATGAAGAGTACTTTAAAATGCTCAATACTTTGGCTCATGTCTGCATACCAGCCATTTAAAACAACAAATTCAACTATACACATTATTTTACTTTATTAGACGATCCTTTTCAAGACGATAAATGAAGTAGGAAGGGAATTTTTATTTTTATTATATGATTATATGTGTCTTATCATATGTTAGATGCGAATGCAAGCATTATCCATCTAGAGTATATATCTTTTTTTTGTACACTAATTGGAATCCAAGTTTTTTATAAAACTCCGCGAACCCTTCGTTGGTAAAAGCCTGGCAGATTAGGAAACTATTGCTCTGTTTTTCGGCTATATCCAAAGAGGCTTCCACGATTTTTCCAGCCACTCCCTGACGTCTAAAAGATTCTACTGTTCCCAAGCAATAAAGCCCATTTACTCTGTGTTTGTTGAATAGCAGAGCACATCCAGCAGGAATCTGGCTCGATTTGCTCTTTATGTACCCTATCAATAATGTCAGCTCGTCGAAATGCCTTTTGAGAATTCTGTGTACCTCAGATTTCCAATCTGATGCATTAAATGATTTGCAAAACACATCTATCCAAGCTGGCAGGAGGTCCATGCCGATTTTACCAACATGAATCTTCTGATTTTCCAATCGTACTTTGTTCGTATTAGATCGGAAACCCTGCATCGTATCTAAAAGCGTAAATTTGTTTTTTAATAAGATTGCCTCCAGTTGGGCATCCGAATCATCAATATATACAAAACACTTCAATCTTCTTTCTGAAAATATCCTTACAGAATTCTGTAACGCATACATAGCAGTACCATCATCGTCATAGACATCACTATTATAGCAGCAAAGATTATTACTTATTCTATTAAAAAAATAATCATCGCCAAGCCTTTCATTTATAAATAAATTTGTACAGTCATTTATCTTGATGCGTTCAGTCCACAATGAACAAAAGGTCGACTCATTGTGTTCCATAAGTTTTTTAATATCTAAGCCCGAAGATATTCACCATATCTCTGAGAGCCGCAGATGATTTACCTGATCTAGCTGTATGTATTATTATTTCTATGGCTTTGGGAGTATCAAAGTCATCCTCAATACATTTAATAAATTTATTCAAGTATTTTTTTGTTGTCTTATCATGTTGATGATAATAACACTCACTACTAACTTTGTCTGACCGAATGAATGCATTAGCTATTATATCATCTACTTCTCTGAATTTATCAAGCCTTGATAAGGAAAAGTCAAACTGACTCCTGTAGTGATTTGAAAAAATGTAAAGCCTTATGATATTTGAGTCATATTTTTTCAGTAAATCTCGAATCCTTATTGTGTTGTGCAGCGTCTTTGACATCTTTTTAGATCCTACTGTTAGCAATCCTACATGAGTCCAATACTTGACTGGTCGTTCACATGATGTTAAAACTTGTAATTGAGCTCTATGTGATTCATGATGTGGATAAATCAGATCGACTGCACCACCGTGTATATCATAACGACCGTTAAAATTAGACATGGCTATTGAAGAATCCTGCATGTGCCACCAAGGTACTCCATTACCCAATATTTCGTCAGAATATTTTTCACCAAAGTCATCGACTGCGTTCCAAAGCAAAATATCGCTAGGATTATGTTTGCCAGGAGATATGTCAAGCCTAGCGTTATCCAGGTCATCTCTAGTCATACCGGACAATTTTCCATAAGATGACAGCGTAGTAGTGTCTAGGAATATATTTCCGCTCGTAGAATAGGCTATATTATTTCTGAGTAATTTCTTTACAATTTCTTTAGAGGATTCCACGTAGTCTGATGTCCTAGCAAAATTTAAAGTTCCATTAATACCTAATAATGATAAATCAATAAGCAGTTCTTCCAGATATTTTGTAGAAAGTTTGTGCTGAGATATGCTTTCCACCTTTGCTTTAAAAGATATTTTTGGATCGATATCTGTGATATTGACAATTACAATAGGACGAAAATCTCTGAAGATAAAATATCTACTCACAAGATCATAAAATAGAAATATGCGCGCATGGCCTAGATGGCTATAGTCATATACAGTGGGTCCACAAATAAATATTTTCACTACATGAGAATCAATGAAGAATTTGCGCTTCTTCATTGATATAGTATCAAAGATCCTCAATATACTATGCTAACTTCTTATTGACAGTTCGTGAGTATTATATATATGTAGAAAACGATTATGAAGAGATATGACATATTTGTCAACAAGGGATTTTATACTATGGGTTATCATAAGAAGAAGAAGGACAAGAAAGGCAAAGCAGACCGATTAGCAAAGAAACTGCAAACACTAGATATTGACGAAGGGGTAAGAATAGAAGAATCTTCAATTCAAGCAAAAAAAATATTTGTCAACAAAAACGCGTCAGGTATATTCGTTGTCCAGTTAGCAGTCAATAACCAGAAGTCTTTTGCTATTTATGATAACAATGACATAAAATATTTTGATTCTGCTGATCAGGTCATTGAGTTTGTTAATTCGCAATTTGATAGCCGCTTTACAGTTATCGAATACTAATTCCAAATTACACTGAAAGCTACTCATAACAATCGGCATGTTATACTATAGCAGGAGGTCAGTTCATTTGGTTGCAGTCATGTTGCATTTTAAGTGTGATATGTGTATAGCCTCACTTAATAGCCATATTTGTATAGAATATTAAAAGAATGGATCTCCTCCAAAAAAGCTATCTCCGCCCTTGTGACTTTTATGCTCTTTTGAACCACTCTTCTTCGGTTTTTTATCTCCACTGCCATCATGGTCGTTACGACTTTTTGATTGTGATGATGCCTTTGATTTGCTTTTATCACTATCATGGCTAGATGATTTTGTACTGCTATCGCCTTTTTGTGTCGATCCATCATCTTTGCTGCTACCCGACGTTTTAATGCTCTTCCCTGTCATATCATCACCAGTTGTACCGCCTGCTCCAACATGATAGCCATCTTTGCTGCTACCCGACGTTTTAATGCTCTTCCCTGTCATATCATCACCAGTCGTACCGCCTGCTCCAACATGATAGCCAAGATACATTAGCTTGTCAGAACTAAGTAGTGGAGAAATCGATGCTAAAGCTGTATTTTGCATGTCAGTGCCATTGCTTACTGCTGCTAATATAGGAGGTTGCTGTTGCTGGTCTATAGGATTTTGTACGATTTCTGATCCTGCTTGTGGGGCTATGGTTGTTGCTGGTGGTGTTGTTGTTATTGGCGTTGACGATGATGATGTTGGTGCTGGTGGTGATTTGTTACTGACTGAGCTAGTCGGAGTGGTCGACGCACCTATAGCTGGGCTGTTCGATTGCGAAATGACATTGTTATTATTATTATTATTATTATTATTATTATTATTATTATTATTATTATTATTATCTATAGTTGCTATTTGTTGTTGCTGGTTTGGACTGCTTGAACTAGATGCTTGTGTAGTTGGTCTTGATTCTGTTGGAGTCATAGATGGTGATGATGTTGTTGTTGATAGGGGTGTAGCCGTTGTTGTTGGATCTTTTACTGTTTTTGGAATATTGCATATGCGTGCTTCGGTTGTATTAACAACCTTTAGACTTGGGTTGCTAGGATCACACATCTCTGATTTTAGATTCTCAGATATTGCAGTAGTGCGAGGTATGCTACCAGACGGTGATCTTGATAATTGTTGCGCATTTACTGTAAAACTAGCCAGAGTTGCAGCCAGAGGTATTCCTAAAGTTAAGACTAAACCTACCAGCAACGTTGTGTGGTTCATATTAAACTATCTACGTATGACATCACTATATATGAAGTAAGTAGTTTTTTATACTATAGTATGATGGTAATATAACTACTAGAAGACATTACTTGTACATTTCAAGCTAGGATTAAAACGCAGACGACACTTTAACAGAAAATGCATTAGATACTTTTGCTGTATACAACAAAAGATATTACAAAGATCACGATGACACATGATAAATAATGATAGATGTCAAATAACAAACAAATAACAATAAGTGGTACGGCGTTACCATTATTCGTATCATAATATCTCCTACATTATGAGAGCTCTATCTAGATATACCGCATTGAATAAATAACGAACTTTGAACTCTAGGCCAATCACATTGTAATACCTAATAATTCGAAAGTGTGTGGACAAGATTTGGTTGACAATTAGAACCAGCTATAATATTGTGTTCTATGAATTTAGAATTAAAACACATAGTTGGTGACCACAACACAACAACAGCAACAACTACTACTACCTATACATTAAAAAACTACTAAAATAGAAAAAGTTATTTTGCTCTCGAAATCGAGACTTCAATAGTAGATACATTTCTAGTCCTGCCATCTTCTGACTGTATAGTCTCAGAGCCGATTTTTACAGGGCCGATTTTGTAACCCAACGTATCCATTCTTTTTACAATTATTTGTGCAACGTCTACAGCTCTAGTTATGCTCTTGCCTCTAGCTTTTATTATAACATGGGGTTCATTTGCGAGTTGGACCAGAGTGGCTGTAACATAAGTCATAAGTGGCTTTTTGCCTATGAAAATCTCGTTACTGGCTTTATGTGCTGTATGTGCATTGCTGGATGTCATTAAGTAAGACTATCTCTTCTATCAACATATATAATGTTGTTGATCCTATATTATCCTATTTGACCAGATTGAGAGTACTTTTCTAATATTTTTTCAATATCCTCAGGGTTTTCAGAGATTTCCTTGGTGACTGTTGGATCCTGTACTTCATAGCAGTGAAGTAACTCATCTTGATCTTTATAGAACAGGTAAACTTTCTCCTCAAATATGCAATGATATAATTGGTCAATAACCATTTTTTCAGGCTTGAGTTTGATGCCATCAGGCTGAGCTACGACTGGATAGTCCAAGGCAGTCAATTAACCTTTGTGTGATACATAAAGAAAAAGTTTATCAAAGTCAGCGAACTCATTAATTCTCTTTACTAGTGATCATTATATGCAAGCATGTGACGAATAACTTTTTGCTAAGCCTAATCGTCGGATTTTATCCGTTCATTTATACACAAAAGTATTTTATTACCTTGATGTCCAAGATTTATAGAGACAATGCCGTAGATAGACATACATATAGATATATACATATTATTGAGAGCATAGGATCTCTTTTATAAGGGAACAGCAAGAATCGTTATTTTAGTAAGCAATTGCAAAGGGATAGAGACAATCGACTTACAGTAGCTAGATCTTCAATTGCAATTTCTGCAGGTCTAACTCTATTCAAACTCGCAGTCGGATATTCTACCAATAGTCTTGGCATACTATCAGATGCTATGCATTCGGGTCTTGATATCATTGCAGCATTCATGACTCTTTATGCCATCCGAATGGTAATGAGGCCTCCGGATTTCAGATATAACTACGGCTATGCAAAAGTGGAGAGTATGTCAAGCCTAGCCGAAATAATACTCTTGTTTATAGTTGCAGGATGGATATTTTATGAAGGCATAGACAGAATTTTCTTTAAATCTATTGAACCAGAAATTACTATTTTATCTTTTGCGATTATGTTTGGCTCAATGGGAGTCGATTTTGAGAGATCTAGAGTATTATATAGAACTGCAAGAAAATTTGGTAGTCAGGCACTTGAAGCCGATGCGCTTCATTTTAGGACAGATATGATCTCCTCTGCAATCATTATAGTTGGTCTAGCTTTGGTTTTCTTGTATCATGTTCCAAATGCTGATGCTTATGCTGCAATTGTAGTAGCGGCCATGATAATATATACCTCCCTTGGACTTGGAAGAAGAACACTTGACGTACTGCTCGATAGGGCTCCTAAGGGCGCTTACCAAAGGGTGGTGGAAACAGTCTCAGGGCTAGAAGGAGTCAATAGAGCGCACGACATTCGCGTTAGGAAAATGGGTTCAGAAACCTTAGTGGACATGCATATTGAAGTTCCCCGAACTTTAACACACGACAAAGCACATAGAGTAGCAACAGCTGTTGAAGATAAGGTGAGAAATGCTTTACCCAATTCAGATGTGCTAGTACATGTCGACGCAATAGAAACCGCTGGTGAGACAATCACAGATAGGATCAGATTAATTGCTGCTGAAACAGAAGGCATAAAAAATGTTCATTCCATATATTTGTCTACAATATCCTCCGGTACTCGTGTGTTGTCAACTGAAACGTCTAGACAATTAGAAAAAAAAGATATTTACAATTCCAAGGAAAATACGTTGGGTGCCAAGACAGAACCAAAGCTACACTTGTATTTGGATGTGCAAGTAGACAGTAGTCTAGATCTTATGACTGCTCATGATATTGTAGATCTTTTCGAAAATCAAGTTAAACAAAATATTCCGCAGATAAGTAACATTACTGCCCATATTGAAACTGAAACTAGCAAGAGTGTAGAGATAGGCACACAGAAAAGGATCAATCAGTCATATGTGGAAAATATACGGAAAATAGCATTATCCGCAGATAGAGTAGCAGACTGTAAAGACATTAGCGTAGTAGATATCAATGGTGAATTGCATATTACCCTAGTAATAAAGATAAAGCCAATGCATGAAAAAAGTATCACCTCAATTGAGGAGGCACATAGACTGGCAACAAATGTTCAGAACTTGATTGTCAAAGATACAGGGGCTTCTAGGGTTGTCGTACATGCCGAACCTGGCTAAAATACAAGAGAGGCTGTAGAAAACCTTGTATTAACATCATATTTTGCTACAAGTTGTCTTTTTTGTTGAAAAGACCACTAATCGCCTAACTCAATATGCATCAGGTACAGAATTGCTATCGCTACTGTGTTAATTAGCGGGTTTTTATACAATTATTTCATTTACCCGCTTTATTAGAGTCTGGTTCTCAACTGGCTTTTGAATAAAATATCTCTCGCCAGACTTTGGAGATACTTCTTTCTTATAATCTTGATAGTCATGCATTTCATTCAATGCAGTTAGAAAACATACTTTGACTTTATCATCTATATTTTTAATCTCTCGATATAACTGGAAGCCGTTCATTTTAGGCATCTTAATATCAAGTAGGAGAAGATCATAAAGACCAGCTTTGAAATTATTACGCGCAGAAACAGGATCATTGAATGAATCAACCTGGAATTGATCTCCGTCTAAAACCGTTTTTAATGCTAGAGTAATATCTACTTCGTCATCTACGACTAGAATCCTTTTTCTTGTTCTTGTTTCTGTAGTCATATCTTCATTCATATTGCGATGCCTCTCTGCAAACTAGTACTACTGGAGCCGCCGTTCCTATAGAGAGGAACATAGGATGGCTTACACGCTTCACTTCGCTTCACTTCACTTCGGGCAGAGCATCAGGGCTCTCATGATTATGGTGGTGTTGTTGGTAGTGCAATAGAATGACATACGTATTGTTATATTTATATATTCCAGAAAGTAATTAATAGGTTTTGCCTTGTTTATGAGTCCTAACTAGAATATGCAAATATATACTACAGATTTAGAAAAATTTTTATTTATTTTCCTTATTGTGGTGGCAAAAACAGATCCATATAATATATCAAGTCGTAATGCCTACTGAGAGTTGTTTATATTTTGTATTATATCTTTAGCAATTCTCTATATACATTCAACTTTGGACACGGAGCAATATGTTATAATTTAATATCTGGCAATTTGCATTCTCATAACTAGTTATTCTGTTTATAAAAATCAAATTTGCGTTAAAATCCATTACAGTATTAAAGCAACATTATTTATCATCGGCTATTATACAACCAGCTTGTACTTTATCGTCAAATGACGGTTTGCTGTATTCATAAGAATTTTTTCGACGATACTTGTACTGAGTGCAGGAAAGAATATGCCGAGTTAAAAGGCCTGCATGAGATAAACAATAATGATAATGATAATAACACTACCAGAAACCATAAACCTGCTACTAGTAGTAACGGTGTTAGCGACAATAATAAAAAAATGCAACAGCAACAGCAACAGCAACAAGAATTATCCAAATATTATAAGGAGTTTACCGAAGAACGAGCAAAAAGGCTTTACGAGGATCTGCTACTGCAATTTCTCAGAAGCGGCAAGTACAATGAACTTGAAGCTTCACAGAAGGCAAGATCTATAATTAGGAAACAATGTTTGTTGCGGAACATGCCATTTTGGCCTTGGCTTAATTAACAAAATATTTCTAGCATTACTACAGGAATATAACAATACAGAGTTAGGTATGTATTTTATTGGCTATCTCTGTACCTATTACTGCACGAGAAGAAATGAATAAAAATGCTGAGATTGCCAGAATTCTTCTTAAAATTGCATTTTTACTTGAAATAGAAGAAGAAGAGGAAGACAGCAAGAACAGCAACAAGCCAGATAGCGATAGCAGTAATTCCAGCGCTAGCTTAGAGGGAAATGATAATGCGAAAAATAAAAAATCTAATGTAAGCTTCAAAGTTAGATCATACAGGAGAGCAGCAGACGTAATTGCAGCTTTATCTTCAAATATTGATGAAATATATAGTAAGGCCGGACTAGATGGTTTACTACAAATACCATCTGTTGGAAAGGCTATTGGTTCGAAAATTCAAGAATATCTCACAACAGGAAAAATAAAGTATCTAGAAGAGCTAGAGTCAAAAACTGCTATAAAAGTTGAGGAATTTTATGGGTTAGAAGGTATAGGTCCTAGAACTATTAAATCTATTTATGACAACTTGGGAATCAAAGATATATCTGCTTTAGAGAGAGCTGCTTCAGAAGGAGGGCTTCGTGGCATTCCTGGCTTTTCACAGAAGAAAGAAGAGCTAATTTTAAAGAAAATTCAGTTGTTTAGAAGGAGCAGAGGTAGATATCTAATAGGCGAAGTCTATCCTTTGGTAAAACAAATAGAGGCCGGTCTCTTGAAAATCAAGGGGGTCAAGAAAGCCGTCCCAGCAGGCTCTTTTAGGAGGATGAGAGAAACTGTAGGAGATATCGATTATGTGGTAGTGTCAGATAATGCAGAAAATGTAATGGACTACTTTGTGTCTATGCCACAAGTAGAACAAGTTCTCTCTAGGGGACAAAGTAAAGTATTTGTGAGATTGAATAATGGAATGGATGCAGACTTGCTCGTTGTCTCTGAGGAAAGTTTTGGCTCGGCGTTGCAGTATTTTACAGGTAGCAAGGAACATGGTGTGGCATTAAGAAAACTAGCACTTGCCAAGCACCTTCACTTGAATGAATGGGGAATATTTGATAGTTATGATAACAAAATTGCAGGTCATAGTGAAGAGGAGATTTACAGTACACTAGGATTGGAGTGGATTCCTCCAGAGATACGTGAAAATACAGGAGAAATTGAACTTGCAATAAAGACAAAAAGTGAACTTCCAAAATTAGTACAATACAATGATTTGAGGGGAGATTTACAGGTTCACAGCAATAGCACTGATGGAACAATGTCTATAGAAGACATGGCCATAGCAGCAAAACAAAGATTCGGACTTGAATATATCGCTATTACAGATCATACAAAAAGTTTGAAATTAACACATGGACTTGACGAAAAACAGTTGCTAGATCAAGCCAACAAAATCAGTGAAATAAATGACCAGCTAAGAGAAGGCCGCCTCTATAACATCTCTAAAAAAGAGCGAGAAAAAAAACAACATCTACGACGACGAAATGAAGACGATGATGATGATGATGCACAGCTAGTTAATCTGAGAAATTTCAAAGTATTATCAGCAGCAGAGGTAAACATACTTAAGGATGGATCGCTTGACATACCAAACAATATACTAGACAAACTTGACTTGGTGGGCGCAGCTATTCATTCTAATTTCTCACAGCCAATTGAAGTGCAAATGCAGAGGCTAATAGGTGCAGCTCAGAATCCTAGTGTTGATATCATATTTCATCCCACCGGTCGACTAATAAATAAAAGGGATGGCTATGCTGTAAATGTTGAAAAGCTAATAGATGTAGCAAAGGATACCAATACAATACTTGAAATTGATTCATATTATGACCGTCTTGACTTGAAAGACGAATACGTGAGAATGGCTGTTCAAAATGACGTCAGACTTGCTATTGATTCTGATGCCCATCATCCAATTCACTTTGAATTTTTGCGGTTTGGTATAGCCCAGGCTAGACGTGGTTGGGCAGAGAGTTTAGATATAGTCAACACAGGTAGTGTAGAGAATCTATTGAGCAACTTAAAGTAGGGAGCAAGAACAAAAGATATGTCGTAGTGTGCACTTTTCAAATATGCACAAGAATAATGGCTATAATAGAAATACCAGATAATTGTCTTTAGCCTCTGTTTAGCACACTACTAAATAAATAAGGGTGATATTTCAATAGGTTAAATGTAGATATTGAGAATGAGATCGGAATGAAATTGATTTTGGTGTCTATGGAAATTTTAGTGTAGACTTCTCAAGTTCCAGGACAGGAACATATAGTGATTGCGTATCTGTGCCTATTCGGTCCACGAATTGGTATTCACCGGTCAATCGCTTGAGCTCTATGAATTTTTTATCTGGTTTTTCATTAAGCATTATGTAATGTATAGTGCTACTTCCAATACCTCCAGTTTGAATAAAGATTATCTGAAGGTTGTCATATGCAATATGATAAAGCATTGGAGTTAGACCTATTGCAGACTGCGCAGAGTATACTATTACCTTAAGAACATCTTCTAGTGATTTGTACTTAAGATAGATTAGAGTAGGCTCGGCTTGTGTCATTTGAGCTAGTTAAAATGGATATACTGCTCTTATAGACTTTGTGTTTCTTGCCAGCTCTTTTATAACAAGACTCATCATATATGCTAATATATACAAAGATATATACATGTATATATAATCATAATAGCAAGTGAGATATCGATAATAGCCACTGCTGCTCCATAGACAAATGGAATTTTCTTTGCATATATGTGATAAATAGAAAAAGAACAAGATCTGATATAATTACGGTATATGCAAAAAGAAATCTTGGAACGATACAAGAAAAATCCTATACTCGTTCCAAACGACCTGGTTTGGTGGGAATCCCAAGCAGTATTTAACTGCGGTGTTCTGTTTGATGGTGACAAAATCCACATGTTATACAGAGCGGTAGGCGAATATGAAAAGTATATTTCAAGAATCGGATATGCATCTAGTGTTGATGGCTATAACTTTAATCGAAGTAAGGAAACGGCATTAGCACCTGATGAGGAATACGAGAAATATGGAATAGAAGATCCGCGGATCGTAGAAATCGATCGCCAGACATATGTTAGCTATGTGGTACTTTCAAATTACGTAAGCCAAGACCCTATTGCATCGACTGCCCTGGCTACAACTACTGACTTTATTAGTTATAAAAGACTTGGAATTATAACAAGCAAGGGTTCTGACAATAAGGATGTAGTTTTATTTCCTCAAAATATGAGTCGACAAACATCAAATAGGACAGACAGCAACGTTATTACATATTTATTTTTGCATAGACCCAGTACCTGGATTGGCTCAAAGTATGGAGTTGATAGACCCAGCATATGGCTAGGAGAAGGGAATTCGCTAACTAAATTTGAGAAACATACTCTTCTTATCAAGCCGGAGCAACAATGGGAAATGCTAAAGGTTGGAGCAGGTCCCCCTCCAATAAAAACAAGGCGTGGCTGGCTTTTAATATATCATGGTGTCGATAGTGACCATGTTTACAGGACTGGTGCAGCTCTCCTTGATCTATCTGACCCTAGCAAAGTCTTAGGAAGAACTAGACATCCTATTTTAGAACCAAAGCAGCCATATGAAAAAAATGGAGATGTTAATAATGTCGTTTTTCCGACCGGTACATGCGTTATGGATGCAAAATTATTCGTTTATTATGGAGCGGCTGATAAGGTATGTTGCGTTGCTACGGCTGATTTAGAGAACTTGGTGGATCATGTCTTAAAAAATGATTAGCAGTGGATAATCATGGCGTATGCCACTCCCTGTTCATAGATTCAAAAGCGCGTATGAAATGAATTTTTCAAAACCTAAAACCTATGCGAAGATAGTTATAGTTAATAAGTGGTTGTCTGAAATTACTCTAAAAAGGGATCATCAGGACAATTCCGATTTTTTTAATGCTGCTGGCTTGCCTGTAACTTATCCTTACATAATTACGCAGCATTCAGATTGAAGCTAGATTGGTGACATCTATTTGTAGTATATAATGATTGTAATATATTCGAAATTATTGTAGAAATATCCGATATTTACAATATAACATCACATATTATAGCTATTATTTAACATAGTAATATTTTTATATGATTACTAGCAATAATGACATGTGTACAGCCGATGTCCGTATTGGCGGTGCATAACATGGTTGCTTGGCAGCGTGCGTGGCAACTGATAGCGATGGAACCTCATGAAGGCAAAGGCCGTAATATGGGGCTCGCTTAGCTTCAGAAATGCCAAGCACCAGTTCATTTTTATAACATTCACAAGATAATGGAATGGAATGATTGATTCTATAGATTTCGAAAGGTAAAAAATTACGTAAAGTATTTTTCCATTATATTTGGCATTTTCATTTTTGTTATTTCTTTGTCATAAATATTGGAATGTTTTTGCTTTAAATGTCTTAGAGCAAATCGAACACTTTCTCCGCAAAGTTTGCATTTTGCCTTTCCAAACACAATAATGATACGTCTGCTGGCTGTAAAAGCTTTTGCGCAATGTTACCTGCAATAGCTCAAATTTCCTGAAAGCATTAGCTGGATAAAGCTATTGTTTTCCATGTCTTCTCTTACTAATCTAATCTAGCTCTGCCAATAGCCTTTTAACCAGCTCGTCTATTGTAACTGGCTTTTTTATGAAGCATCCAAAACTTACCTTAGGATATACTTCTCTTAGAGCTTCTATATTTACTTCTGCTGCAGACATAAAGCAGACTCTAATATCAGCATCTAACTCCAATATCTTTTGACATAATTCAAATCCATTCATATGCGGCATAAAGATGTCAGTTAACAAAAGATCGTAAAAATTTGGTTTGAACTGAGATAATGCTACTTGAGGATTATTATATGGGTGTACTTCGAACCTTCTTTTCTCATCGCCATGATAATAATGGCCTTCCAGACCAACTCCAAACGTTAAGGTGACGTCAGGTTCATCGTCTACGATAAGAATCCTTTTAATAAATGGATCTTTGCCTCTTATTTCAGGAGCAGAAGTAGTAGTAGTAGTAGTAGTAGTTCTTTCTTGATCTTTTGGATGAGTAGAAGTAGAAGCAGAAGTAAAAGAAGAAGCTGACCCGGACGGAGATTCTGTATGGTAAAAGGAATTTGTCTTATTTAAAATGGTGCTATAATAGTAATAATTATAATAATAATAATAATGATCTTTGGCCGGTGCCATTATAGGGTCTAACTCAGCTAATATTTTCGCTCATCTCTGGACCGTTCTTTCTCTGTTTATAATACCTTACAGTGGTATATATCAAGTTATATTAAATTTTTGTCACACATCATCAATAATAATTAGGTATGCCAACATTTTGATAATTTATAAGCAACAGTAGTAAAAAATTGAAGGAATTCTAACAAAAATATAAGGTCTGCCTTAGCGACAGATAGATATCAGAATTCACACTATGTTTTCAAAGGATGTTCCAAGGATAACTTGAATCTGAAACCCAACAGCAGAAACAGGTGTATCCGAGGTGACAAGACCAAACAGTCATTCTGCTAAGCGATGAGTAGCATAAATGGTGCGCTGATATTCCCTGGGTTTAATTGGCAAATTATTGGATAGATAATACTAGATTAAAATGAAAATAATACTTGAATCCATATTACTATCTAGGGGTATACAATTTTAGTTACGTAATTTTTCATGTTGTTGATTATGTCTAAATATATGCACTTGGTCAGCAGTTTTTCATTTGAATCTTTTTTGTTTTCTTTGAAACAAATAAACAAGAATCAAAAAATAAGATTCATTTATTGCAGAAGAATCAAATCATGGTGATGTCATCAATATTATGCTACTATGGATTTTCTCTAATACCACTACTTGCTGTTAGTCGATAGATAGTATTTCCTTATTTGATCTATTATTTCAGAAAGTGGTTTTATATGTCCATAACCATCCCATATTCTATTCAATTTTTCTTTGATTCTAACTGTGTTTTGCGGATCGTCTTTTAGCAAAACTATGATATCTTCGAGTAGCGCTGCTAACCTTGGTTTATCGTCTTGTTCTACGTCATCCTTAATCTTTTGTATGTCTTCAGAAACTCTCGTTCCAGATTTAGATTCAGAAAGAGATCTGACAATTGAATCAATTCTCTTAATTAGATTTTCTTGCTGCTTTTCTTCTGTGGACATAGTAAATCTTAATAGTATATGCCGTTATGCAATTATATAAATAGAATTTTTCAATGAGCGGTAGCAAGAGCCAGAGTAGATGAGTAGGGTATTAAATATATGTCCGCATATATTGTTCTTATCATATATATACATGCCTATACAGCACTAGCAGAAGTACAAGTAGAATTTGCGATAGAAGAAAAAAGACAAAAGTATCAGATGCAAGAATAATATTCATCAGTTTTGTGCTCACATAGATTAGCTCTTAAGATAATTGAAATTATTATTTTATTTTTATTATCGCCTTGATAATAATTGCTTATCGTATTTTGGCAATTATTCCTTTAGCTAGTTGATTTATTTCATTAGTGGAGATGTTTTTTAGTATGATAACTATGCTCAAAGAAATCACCACAGAAATCAAAATCGTCCCTAAAGAATGAATACTAGTTGCTAAATCAATTATGTGGCTGGCAATAATGCCTATAATAATGGCCATAGCGGAAACCCCAACGTACCTGATTGTCCTTCTCTCAGACCAAGCCAATGACAGTAAAGACGAACTGACGAAGGCAGTAAGTGTCGAGAATGCGGCTCCAAGTGCACCATAATGAGGAACTAGAAGGACAAATGTTATAAGAAATGCTACTACCTCCACCAGTCCAATCGAGATTAGTTTTGCAGTCATCTGTAGATTATTGAATTTTGATATGAAATTCATTGTAATAGAAAAAGGCAAGATCGCAATAGCCAGAACTAACAATATAGGTTCTCCTGGTACATATTGCGTCCCAATAATAGACAGTATGAATTTAGGTGAGGAAATTACAGCTGTAATCATTGGTACGGTTAAGCTCATACTAATTCTTGAGCTAGCAGACGATAGATCTGTTCTCAAGGCGGCAGAAATTGGAATAACCATGTAAGCCATACTTGAAGCTAAACTACCTATGGCTACAATGCTGACCATCAGAGCAATGTAGAATATACCGACATCAGAACTGCTTATACCAAACGAACCAAGAAGCACAACGCTAAGACTAAGAATGAGGGTCCTAGAAAATTTTGACGGTGTATTGATTAGCCCATCCTTAATGATTGCCTTTATATAATTTATATTTCCTACTCC
>JBKOWU010000042.1:0-13529 GCA_046724555.1 Thermoproteota archaeon
GAACTCAGCAACTTTATCAGCTGCTTTTGGTGTTATTGTTACAATTTGACTCTGTTGCGTGCTTTCCATTTCTCTATAAACTTGGCTGTTAAAATATAAGAACTTTTTCTTTTAAAATATAGAAAAAATAGAGATTCTTTAGAACACACATTGTCGATATAACTAACGCTGTCCTTTGGATACCTGCGACCACTTAGCAATACTGGCTGCTGCAGTTACCCACGTTATCACGGAGAAGTATACTGGCACATTTGCGTCCTCAATACGTCGTGATATTTTTTCTGTAAATGGGCCACCCATCGTTCCAACCAGTATCGGTTTTTTTTGCATTTTTTGGAAATTCGCCAATACTTCCACGATAGTTTCCTCCAATGGATCGTCTTGGAATACGAACCATGGCATAATAATATCGACATCAGGATCGTCCATGAAAGCTTGAATAGCGAACCGATAATCCTCTGCACTTGCTGATCCTGTGACGTCGCAAGGGTTACCGACAACATATGTTGGTGGGTAGTGCTCTTTAAGAGCATTAATTGTATAGTCTGTTAATTCAGCAATCTGCAGGCCAAGTCTTTCGAAATGATCTATCGCTCCTATGACTGGCCCCGCTCCATTTGTTATCATGGCTACCCTGTTACCATTAGGAATAGGCTGCCAGGCGAATGCTTTGAGAGAACCCGTAAGCTCTTCATAACTGTCTACAGAAATAATACCCGCTTGATCAAAGGCACCCTTTACTACCATGTATGAACCACCCAGCGACCCAGTGTGTGAGGCGGCCTGTTTCGCCCCCCTAGCACTTCGCCCATTCTTAAATACAATAATGGGCTTTTTCCTTTCTGATATCACTCGTTTAGCAGCATTCATGAATTTACGGCCGTTTCCAAACCCTTCTACGTATAATCCAATAACCTTCGTTTGAGGATCCTCTGAGAGGTACCAAATCATATCTGCTTCATCCACATCAGATCTGTTACCGTATGAGACCATTTTGCTCGTTCCAAATGAATCAGAGGTTTCCATAAAGGCTATACCTACTGTTCCACTCTGTGACAAGAATGCAACTTCCCCTTTCTTGGGTCTAATCATTCTTTCATGGCCCTGGAAAGCGCAATCTAGTCTGTTCTCGCCATTAAACATGCCTATGCAGTTAGGTCCAATGATCCTTATCCTTAGCTGGTTTGAAAGCTCTTTGATCTGTTGTTCGATAGCTGCGCGTTCACCTCCAAGTTCTTTACCTCCACCTGAAATGATTACCATATTATGAATACCTTTTCTGCCGCAAGATTTCAACAGCTCAGGTACAAATTTCAGGTCTACTGTTACAATGACAACATCGATATTGTCGTCAACATCATCTAAACTCTTAAAGGCACGCACACCTAGGATTTCAGAATACCCTTTCGCATTGACAGGAAAGACCTTCCCCTTATAGTCGTGTTTTACCAGGCTCTCAAAGACTGAGTTTCCAATCTTTCCTGGTTCAGGCGATGCCCCTATTAGAGCTATAGATTTGGCATTGAAGAACGAGTCCAAATAGCTCGAATCAGGCATAGCATTTGAAATTGCGTCTGGATATACCTTTTCTCTTAAAATAATTTTCGCGTCTACTACACAATAGTCACTAGGATATACGATAACAGGATTAAAATCAATACTTTCATAATAAGTGGCCATATCTATTCCTAACCTACCTATATTTACGAGTGCATTACTTATTACATCGATATTTACTGGTTGTGATCCTCTAAAACCTTTCAGGATTTGCTTTCCCTTGAGGTTTTCAAGCATTTCCTCAGCATCTCTTTTCGTTATCGGAAGAACTCTAAATGATACATCCCTAAAAATTTCGGTATATATGCCGCCCAAGCCAAGCATAATAATTGGCCCGAATTGGGGATCGTTTTGTAATCCTATTATTAACTCAGCAACTCCGGCTGGCATCATTTTTTCGATTAAGACGCCCTTGATTTCAAACTGCCTAGATAGTCTACCATACATATCATCAAAAGCTTCGCGGATCTCCGGTTCGGAATTTATACCCACTTTTACCCCCTTCACATCTGTTTTATGCAGTATCTCAGCAGAGACAATCTTGGCAACCAATGGAAAGCCAATCCGCTTTGCCTTGTTTACGGCGTCATCAACATTCATAGAGATCCCATATGGAGGTACATTGATATCGTATTGCTTGAGAATTTCTTTTGCTGATTCCTCTGTTATCACTTTATGTCTGCTTGAAATGATATTGTCAAATATTTCTCTGACTCCAATATCGTTACTCATTTAATTTACAAGAGAACAAGGCTGGGTTGGTTTCTAATTAACTTTGCGCGTTTGAGAGCCGATGTCCTTGGCCTAAAGACAACTCTTGTTTGGATAGGCGGTGCTAGGATATTCCTAAATAAATCCAAGTGATATCTATTTATCGGAACTAGTATCAAAGCGACTAAGATGGCTGCCAAGTATTGCATATCTAGTAGTAAGGAGCTATACAAATTGCATTACTAGCTCGTTGTCTCCATGTCAGAAATCGACCGCCACCATAATAAATATTCCATAATAGCTATGGGCTTACAATTAGCTAGTATTTCTAGATTGAATAAATCACAAACTAACTCGAGTTTCGCTGATGTTCATCTGATCAATGTGCTAGATATTTCAGAGGATAATAATCGTGGCTAATATAATAGCCGAAAAAGGAAGGCCTTTGAATTTAGTCAACGTTCGTAGTCGGATCATTTAAACCCTTTATGGCGTCAGCTGTCTAGAGTGACGGTGGTTACCTTTCGTGTCTGGCTGCTTTTTGATTGTTTCTTTCTTATTTGGCCAACAGATGTTCGGATGATAGTAATTCCTTTTGCAGATGCGTTATGTGCTGCCAAGACCTATTAATTCTGTGAAGCATAGAATCAGTCTAGTCAGAATCATCTCAAAAGCGATTCTTTAAAAAGCATATTCTTATTGATTTTCTTTGGAACTTCATCCTCTATCAATATGCCGGCCAAATTGCGTTCGCGCGGAATCCATGCAAATGATGGTTGACTTTCCATATTGTCTAGAATGTTAAGAATTTGAATAAGTAGCAAACGCACACTGACTGCTTTACGTCTTTGAGGTCTTCTCTTTATAAGACTGACTACAGTTTCTGAATCAGAGTAGATTATTGTTTGTGTTGAATTTCTGACTGTCTCGCTATTCAATGCTTCTATTATGGCCATAAATTCCGCTTCTACTGATTCCAGTGAAAATTTGCTCTGGATGAACCTTTCCTCGTTTGTTTCAGAAATACAATACCCATAAATATTATTAGGCTCGCCAGAGGCATCTGTGTATACAGTTATCACCTACAATACTTCCTCAACTTCGCTACATTGTCCTTGACATCTTTCAAATATGTTAAGGTTTCTAGCATATGATGGTTCGGTACTGTAGGTAGATGTGGCAAAGAGCGCTTAAAAATACAGTTTTGCTTTCAATAGTTATTGCACATTGACTTTGGAAGACAGTCGCATATTTGTGTGTCAATCCTTAATCCTTACATGCAATTAGAATTCCTTGATAAATTTTTACATATACGGTTGATCAGAGCTAATTAGAAACCATTTATATCATAACTGTAGAATAGTAATGCCATTCACTTGGTTGATCTACTGCGTGTGAACAATCTCAAAAAGTACTTTACTGTGAAAAAGAGTCTTCGTGAAATCTTGCGTTTCAACAAAGAATATTATATCAAAGCTGTTGATGACGTAAGCTTTAATTTGGAAAAAGGCAAAGTCTTTGTTCTTGCTGGTGAATCAGGCTCAGGCAAGACCACGATAGCAAGGTTGATCCTTCGAGCCATTGAACCTGACAGTGGTTCTATTATATTCGACGGAGATGATATTACAAACAAGACTGATAAAGAGCTAAGAAAAGTTAGAACAAATATACAAATGGTATATCAAGACCCATATACATCGTTGAACCCTCGGATGAAAATATTGGACACGATCATGGAACCACTGAATGTCAATGATAGAATTAGCTCAAAGGCTGAAAAAAAAGAAAAAGCTTTGCGAACATTGGAAGATGTACAGCTAAGACCTGCAGAAGAGATTTCACAAAAGTTTCCGCACATGCTTTCAGGGGGTCAAAAACAGAGAGTAGCACTAGCCAGATCGATAGTCCTCACGCCCAAGTTAATAATAGCTGATGAGCCTGTATCGATGCTCGATGTTTCTGTCAGGGCCGGAATACTTGAACTAATGGGAAATTTAAAAGAAAGACTCAAAGTCTCCTACATATATATTACTCATGACCTTTCTACGGCCAGATATATTGGTGATGACATTGCTATAATGCGTGATGGTAGAGTAGTCGAAATAGGAAATGTAGATCAAGTTTTGTTACATCCAGGTCATCCATATACGCAAGCATTGATCTATGCTGTTTCGGAGCCTGATCCAGGCAATTTACAGCGCGAAAAGAATATAGACCCTAGGCTGTGAAGTAGCCGCGTTATAAGGCCCCACATTCGTATATATCTACAATTCTACTAGAATACTATCAATTTTGTCCATTCATTGTCATTGGTAAACAGATGATGCACATTTCCTGTTTAAACACGGATTAGAATAGACAATATCATTCTATTGTTCGTTCGATCTCTGAGGATTCGCGCAGTAGTAACAAACGTTAAAATAAAATAAACACGCTACTTCAGCATATAGATTCCAAATTCCATAATAACTAATTCGCTACTACTTACTATTGTCCTTGCTTAAGACAAGTATATTTTTCCTCGAATGCCTATTGAATACTTTTACTGGACGTAATTTCCGTGATAACTTGATCGTTAGAGTGCTTATATTTAACGATTTGCGATATGCCTTCCTTAGGATATACTCCATAGATTAAGTTGGCTTTTGCTACGGTAGTATCTTTTAGGGTAACGATAACTATTTGGTTGCCTCTTGATCGCGACATTAAAATTCTTGACAGCCGTTCATTGTTTTCAGCATCGAGATGTGCATCTATCTCATCCATAAGATAGAACGGAGAAGGCTTCAGAGATTGAAGTGCTAAAAGAAAAATTGCGGCTGCTATAGTTTTCTCCCCTCCTGATAACGCTGTAGACTCACGTCCAGGCTTTCCAGGGAACTGAACCATCAACATTATACCACTTGAAAAAATATCATCAACGTTCTCTATCTCCAGCCAAGCTTCTCCCCCAGTTACCTCTGAAAAAGTATTGCGAATGTCTCCATCAACTTTTGTAAATGCATCCATGAAAACAGCATTTTTCTCTTTAATGACTCCTTCTATGAAAAGAACAATAGAGTTGCGCTCTGATTCTAATTGATTCTGTCTGGTTGATATACCACGGTACCCGTCGATTACCTGGACGTAACTTTCGTGAGCGCGTAGGTTAATCTTTGTTTTTGTTGCTTCAAGCTCTGTAGTCAGTTCTTTAATTGTGAAATCCACATCAAACACTTCCAGTTGATCTTTTTCTTTGTATCCTAGAGAAACTAGATCATTATAGAGCCTTGATTGTTCTGAAGAGTTATCAGCAATATCTCGTTTGAGCATCGCTGTCTCCTTTTCAATACCATTAAATTCTTTTGAGATCTTTTTTTCGTTCTCTCTTAGTTCTTTTATTTTTTGTTCATATTCTTGTAGTACGCTGTAGGAGTTACCTGACGAATCTATTACTTGCTGTTCTTTGTCTCTCAATATTCCCAGTTCTGATTCTATTGATTCCAACTTCGAGGTAACTGAAGTTAGCTGTCTAGTCAATTCTTCGAGCTCAGATCTTAATGCCTGCTTCTGCTCATCGATTGTTCTCAAATTTTGAAGAGCTATCTCAACTTGATTGTTTAATGATAGCGACGATGTCGTCAATTGGCGAATTTCAATGTCTAGTTCCTCGATACATCTTAGAATCTGATTCTTCCTCGTATTGAGTCTAGTACCTTCATTATCTGCTAGAACATCATCAATGTCCTGAATTCTACGGTTGAGAGAGTTAATAATTTTGGTCACTAATAGTATTTGCATATGGTATCTCTTCAACGCAGATATCCACGAATCTTTCTCGGATTGTGCAGCCGAGTTATCTAAAATAAGTTGGTCTAATTCCTTCTCTTTTTGACGCCTCGATGTCTCTATCGTTGAAAATTGTAGGTGAATTCCAGCAATTTTTGCCTCTACCCTGACTTTGTCTGCTTCAGAATCGCTTAGCTTGGTTGCATTGTCTGCGAGCTCAGAATTCTTCCCTTCAAGTAGCATCTTTAATTTTGTAAGTAAACTTCTCAGCCCTTCCACGGATTCCTCTAGAAGAATTGCCTTGCTGAGATCTGAGATTTGCGATCCAAAATCGAGCAACAGGCCCCTTCCGGATGGTTCAAAGAGTATACCGTCCATAGTGACTGTCCTGTATCCATGTTGTGCTAACACGTACGCTGCACTAGGATTCTTTGCAAGGTATGTGTTACCAAATAAAAAAAGGGGCAGTGTCTTGTAATCCGAATATACAAAATCAGCGAGATTACCAATGACGTTAACATCATAATTCAGAGCTTCGGATACTTCGACATTTTTAAGAATATCCAGAGGTATCATTCTAAGGCGAGGTAGTTTTCGTAACTTTACATACCTAGCTATTGAAATCATGGATTTAGTATCATAGACTATTAGAGCCTTTAGCCATTCCGAAGCCGCTGCAAGAATTGCCCTTTCATACTTTTTGTCGTATTTTATTGCAGTGTGCGCCACTTCTTTGATTCCATGTCTTACCCCATTCTTCATCAGTTCTGCGACAGTCACGTCTTCACTTTTTACATTTCTTACTATATCCTGACTTATCTCATACGTTCTGGCTAGATTCTCGCCCTTATTTAGTAATCTAATTGAACTTGACAGCTGCTGCCCGAGTTTTATTTTTGAGTCTTTTAGCCTTTCGATAAGTCTTGTTTTGCTATCTAATTTGCTCATATGTTGCTCTAGGTTTTTGTTAAGGTCAGCTAGCGTGGAGTTGAGGTTGGCTATTTCAGCTTTGCAGGAACTGGCCTGTGACTCGCTCATGACCATTTTATCACTGTTAATTCTAATCTTTTCTTCGAACCTCGCTATTGATACAGCGATATTATTTTTAATCCCTGATAGCCGTTTATATCGATGATCTAATTCTGCTTTAGACTCAGCATACTCACTATTCTTCGAAACAAGCAATTCGATTTCAGAATTGACCAGACTTAGATCAGACCTTAGAACCAGGACCTTACTAGACCTCTCGTTCAGCCTTTCTTTGCTCTGCTGCACTTTGCTATAAGATTCTTCTAGTTGTTGAACAATATTTTTACTTTCCTTATCTAACATGGGAATTCTTTGTTGGATTTCAACTATTCTATTCTCTGACTGTTTTTGAATTGCCCTTGTTCTCTCTGCTTCGTATACAATGCTAGCAATTCTACTTCCCATCTGTGCTTTGGCTCTATTTTCAGCGTCAACTTTTTCAATAAATGCTACCTTCTCGGATTCTAAACTTTCGATTTGTGCACGAATCTCCTCTAGCTGTTTAGATATCTTTGACGATGCCAAACTACTAGAATCCAGAATGCTGTTTTGAGATTCCAAGTCGTTTCGAATGGTACTTATTTTGTTTGAAATTGAAATTGCTTTGAATCTTTTCAATTCCGACTCCAAGTGTTCATACCTTAGTTGATCATTTCTTTCTGCTTCCAATTCGTCTATCCTCTTTCGAATTTCACCCATTTTTGCAAGCGCTACTTCAAGCCGACGATCAGATTCTTCTAATTGTTTTAGGGCTTCTGTTTTTTTATCATCGAAATACGATAAGCCTACTATGTCCTCTATAATCTTTCTTCGTTCATCAGAATTTAGTTCAGAGATACGGGTAATCATCCCCTGCTGAACGACGTTAAGCTTGCCTGGTCCAGGCATTACAACTTCTAGTAACTCCGTAATAGTAGATTTCGACACTTTTTTATCATTAAGATAGTATTGGCTGTCGCCTGTCTGTCCTTCCATTTCCCTTGTCAGAGTTACAGAATCAGAATTTACAGGGATTCCTCTATTAACGTTGTCAAATGTCAGGGATACACGAATGAGCCTATGCGAGCTGTTTTGGCTGTCATGAAATAGTGATTGAAATTTATCTACACGTAATGCTTTAGGACTATTCTCGCCTATAGCAAACATTATTGCATCCAAGACATTACTCTTTCCAGAGCCATTCGGTCCAGTGACTGCCACGAGTCCCTCTTCGAAATTTATTACTGTATTTTTAAACCCGAATGACTTGAAACCATAGATTTCAAGCTTTTTGATGTAAACCAATCAGATATATATTATCGTGTCATACTGGTCCTTTATATTATGTATAGGATAACTCATATGCAGCATTTTTGTAAAATATGGTGACTTATCTATCACGTTTGCCTTCTATGAATTCCAAGAAATTTGCTTTTGCTTGAGAATATGGCATGTGCAGTGGAGGGTGCTTAAAGCAGTATGCGGAAATACTCTCTAGAGGTCCAGAAATACCCCTTTCAATGGCCAGCTTTGATCCTCTTATAGCATCGATCATGACACCAGCACTGTTATAGGCATCAACAACTCTGAGCTTAAGATCAAGCTCCAAGGGAATATTACCGAAGTACTTTCCTTTTATTGATATATAACAGATTTTATCATTTTCCAGGAATCCTACAAAGTCCGATGGACCTATGCGCATAGGAATTTGATACGGTGCCATTGTCGCTACGGCGCTAGTCTTGCTGATTCTTTTATCTTCCAGTCTTTCATCGTCAAGCATGTTGTAAAAATCCATATCTCCGCCGACATTCAGCTGATAGGTTTCTTCTACCTTTACTCCTCTGTCGACGAATAGTTTTACTAGTGTTTTATGCACTACTGTAGCCCCTAATTGACTCATGACGTCATCACCTGCACAACAAATTCCTTTACTCTCAAATGCCTGTTGCCACTTTGACTCGGATGCTATGAAAACAGGGATAGCGTTGATAAGACAAACTCCCGCATCCAAGCATTTTTCTGCGTAGTATTGTGTGGCTCTCCTGCTGCCGACTGGTAGATAGTTCAGTAGAATTTCTGCTTTGGTGTCTTTCAGAATCTTGGCTACGTCAACTCTCGGCTGATCAGAAACATTTACTTTCTCTCTATAGTGTGTGCCTATTCCATCAAAAGCCTCTGCTTTTTCAACTTTTAAATCCATTTTATCTACGTCACAGATCTTTACCGTATTATTTGGCTGTGCGAATATAGCCTCCGATAAATCCAATCCCACCTTAGAATCTACAACATCAAAAGCGGCAACATATTCAATGTCGCCAGGTTCGAAGCCGCCCAAATCGTACGCGGTCAAACCTATCCCATCTGATTTGTCCCTACTGTAATAGTGCGTGCCCTGCACAAGTGCGGATGCACAATTTCCAACACCAGCAATAGCAACACGAATTTTCTTACGCATTTAACATCCACTAGTATTAAAGTCAGGTTAATATATCTATGTACAACTTACAAACCCATAAATAGTATACATTTTGCATGCTTGCAATAAAGTATTTTTAACCGAGAATCGTTTATAATTGTGTGGTATGGTCATGCTAAACTCTTACTAATCCTCTTAACAAACGCCAATCCTTGAACATAGCTGTCTCCTCTCAGAGAAATTACTATTTGACTATGATATATTTGGATTAATTTGCGATTAAATAATGTATCCATAAATTGCTCAGTAAATGAGCACAATGCAGCATCGTCTATGCTTCTCTGAGCGTGAACAACAAGATTTGTGGTGTTCGTGTTTGAATGAACTCAGAGTCTTTCCAATCATTTGGAAAGTATACTTTTTTAAATCCCTTAGGAATTATCTGAAATTGTGAGGATGATATTAATGCCATCAGCTCTTTAAACCTCGAACTGTTTGGGTCCAAGTCTGTAAGTATTTGCAAGGTACCGCCAGCCGACAGTTTCTCCGGCACAATTCTCAATATGGATTTAAGAGAAGATTCATCATCTAATTTCATGGCATAATCAATTCTAATTTCTGGTATAACCATTAGAAAATTATCGATAGACTTATCCACTATACTGGGTAGTAGTTTTTGGGCATCTCCCCAAAAAGCCGACGCGTTAGGGGGATCAAGCTCGGCTAACTTCGATTTAGCTTTCAGGACATCATTCTGATCTTTTCCGATGCCAATAAAATATTCTGCCCAGTTGTTAGTGGCTATTTCCTGCAGCATATCTCCCTTACGCATAGATATCTCCATGTTTATCCTAAGATACAGATTTCTTGTCTTGCTTATTATTCTGTTAATTTGGGTAGAAGGATTGCCTTCGTGGAAGAACTGATATACCATATTCCACCTTTGCCTGAAAATGTAAGGGAAATGGCGCATGCTAACGACTTCCTTAAAAAGATCTGTATCAGCGAAATCCGCAAAATATGCATCTGTTCTAGAGACAGCTTCGACTTTTGGTAGTTCCAGTTCGTCATATAAGTTTGTTACCCTATCCCAAGCCCTGATCGGATCTGAACCCATGTAAGTTACCGCAAGATCTGCAATCCATAAAATTTCTCCCAATAATCTAATTTTACTGTGTTTTTGTTTATCTTCGAACAAGTTTACTAGCCTTTCGAATTTATCTTTAGCGTATATCTGTCTATGATACGGAAAATCCGTTCTCCAGATCAAGGCTTCTACTACTATGCTTTCAATGGGCTTGCGATCTTCTAGTATCTTTACATACTCAGGATGTGTTGTAGCAAATTCCACAGGCGGCAATAAGGCCGATCTGTATTCTCTAAAATAATTGTCAAATTCACTGGCATCCATAGTGAAATAAGCGTCCAGAATTCTTGTCTTGCATATCTCGCTGATGGTTCTGAATACTTTAGGACCTTTGCGTCGTTCTATCCCAATCTCGTTTGTGTTTTCTGAATTCATGATTTGATTAGGATCATAGTCGTGCAAAAGACCAGCAACCAGGATGAGTTCATAATCCTTAGAGTCAAAACTAAATCCGCGAAGCTCCTTTGGAAGTATTTGTATACACATATAGCTTACCTCGAGGCTATGATGAAAGTTATGATATTCGCTTGAACCTTCCCCAAGTCCTTGTCTAGTATATGCGTTTTTAAGGAACCTTATGAGCGATTGGATTTTCCGGATTACATCTTCAGAAATTCCTTTCTGTATCGCTACTTGCACAATGACTTCAATTAGATCATTATCCTTGACATTGGCTAGATTCGCGTTTATATCAGTGATAGTACGTTTTTTCGAACCAGGAAGACGCCTGACCACCTCTCTATAAATAATTCTAATGGGTAAACTTTTGTTAAGATAAATCCCTGCTGTGGTAATGCTCCACGCATATTGGATTCGTGGTTTTTCATGGTCAATTATTTCATCTGCTGCGGTGACCAATTTTTGATTAATCTCAGCAATAACCGGGCTCAATTTTGCATCATCCAAATTCAATCTTGCTTTTTGGTCTGCAAACCTCGCCCGCTCGGTATTCATTACAACCCACTGAGGGATCTTTATTCTAAATACAGAATGTTTTCGCGATCTTCTACCAGACCTCATTCTTAAAGTTGTCTCCTTATATGTTAGGGCAACGTTCCTCTTGCCACGCATAAATGGGAGGTCTTCATCGCAAACAACCTGTAAAAGAATATCTTTGTTGGTAGATTGAAATCCTAGCAATATGCGCCAATATTTCCCTTTATCGAGCCACCCCGGAACTTGGGTCTCCCGGTCCCAGAAGTCAATAGGTCCAAGAGGGATGAACCCTTTTTCATACTCTTTGGTTTCAGGATTATAAGAGCGATATTCATAGTCACCTATGAGAGGATCAAGCTTTTTAGATAAACCTCTCGCATCCATTATAATATTCGCTGACCTGGTGAATTGAAGATATGCCATTACTCCCCAGATAGAGCCTAGTGCACTGAAGAGAGCAAATAGACTCGAAACTATATTGATTTTGCCATACAAGAAATATTTTGGTATTAGTGGAATTCCAAACCAGCCTGCCGATAAAATGCCTGTGAGTGCTAGAGTCATGAATAACCATCTAGCAAGGTCGTTATAGTACAGACTAAACGACTTAGCTCGAGCATTTTTAAGCCTAATGGCTGAATTGAGATGATGAGTATTGTTGCCGCGGTGTTTTATACCAGATCAAAATCCCAATATTATTTCCGCTGTATAAAAATACCGATTTAGAATCTAATAAGAATTTTGAATCTGTCTTTGTCTAGTCAATATAAGCAGAGATAGTTGGAGCTCCTAGCAGAACTTGATATTTTCGATTTGGCTAATGAATCTGAGGCTATTCTATTACTTATATAACCTGTATAGTTCTACTCAGTCTAGGCGAAGAGATATTTAGCCCATTCAAAAGTAGTCTTATAATCGATATTATGGGCCGGTGGTCTAGCTTGGTTAAGATACCGCCTTGACATGGCGGGGGTCGTTGGTTCAAATCCGACCCGGCCCACTTCGCATTTAACATGATGTTTTTCGTTTTCTTCCATGGCAGGGCCGATACTATTATCGGAATCCTGCGCACAAGTCGGCGGTATTATATCCTGATGACAAACTGCGCAGGCTCATATCTCATTTTAATTCTCCCCGATTGCGTAATTCTGTCTCATCAATAATAGGTAATTTTGGGGAAGGATATAATGCGGGAAAACAAGCAGCGATCAATGGAGAATCAAATTCTTGTCCCTCAAGCAGTACCAGTTACTGCAGTGGGTTTCAAGCTGGATATTCGGTGGCTAGACAATCAATTAGAAACCTCCAATGAACGAATCTAGATTATTTTTTATTTCTGTAATTTTAAATCTGAAATATAATGTGCTGCGCTCCGAAATTTTCCGAATAAAATTGTATTAGTAATTAGATCAGGGATTTTTTCATCCTTAGATCTTGGCATGTGTTTTTTCTATAAAGATATCAGGAAAGGAACGCTTATAGCTAAGTGTCATTAGATATATTGGTATGTTTAGTACAACTGTCGCAGATAGAACAGAGAAACTAGGAATTACCCTACCTATATCGCTGTTAAAGCAAATTGATAAGAAGCGTGGCGATATCCCCCGAAGCACATTCATTCGAAGAGCAGTTGAGAACTATCTAAAATGAGAGCGTGATGAAGTATGTTTAGTTTTCTTAAAAGACATCGACCGCAAGAGCCGTTCTATGAGGCTGAATTAACTGTAAGAGAACGATCTCTGAAGTTAAAAGTGTTCTTGAATTGCAGGTAATGATTGGATTTCTATGGTAATGAAGTTTTATCTTTTTAGAGACAGCGGAATAGATACAGCGATAATAATACTGGCTTTTCTTAACGCGAATATATGGTCTATCGCGTAAAGAATTTTTCCCCCTTAGCACCTATATTTCTACAGAAAGAATAGTTTATGCAGAATAATGCTATTGATCATCACAATGTACAAGGTGGCCTTGATTTTATCC
>JBKOWU010000211.1:0-2750 GCA_046724555.1 Thermoproteota archaeon
GAGTTTCTCATTTACTAAAATATCATTTGGTCCTAAAAATGCCATAGTCGTTGGAGATTTAAGTCCACTTGCCACTATTTCGTACTTTAGGTTTGGATCATCAATATTTATCGCACCTCTGGATCTAGCTATCTTTGCTATAACCGGTTTAGGAGGATAATAATTATACGTGGCAACAAGTAGTATAGCTAATAGTGCCAAAAACAAAACTGATTTATGAAAATACGCCATAGTTGGGTATGTACAAAAAAGTGTCGTATATAATAGCCTACCGATGTAAAAAACCAATACCTAAAACTTATCAACCTATCCATTATTACTACTATTTAGTATCATAGCAAGCAAGATCAGGTAAATGATCATGTTACTACATATATCTAAAAAACAAAACTCCACAAATTTGTATCAACTGTAAAAGTGCAAGAAGCTTTATATTTTTATTACTCGTATCTAAACATTAAACATATATGTTAATACGGACATATTATAATTTAGTTCCAAGACATTTATTTGAAATGATTTTATTTATGATTATTATAAGAAACTCTCATTGCTATTTCTCTTGCTCCATTATTTTTAATGAATCAAATATAGAACATGCTCCATTATTTTTAATATATCTGGGACCATGACTAGAGTTATCATTGCAAAACTTAAAAAAATCCAGTATTGGATAGCAGGTACAGCAATAGCGATGGTCTTAGTTGGTGCAGTCTATGCTCATGCTCAAAGTAAAAACCATTTAGGCGCTTTTGGCGATACTGCTAACATAAATGATGACCTCTATATACAGGCAGTAAAGAATCTGACTAAATCTGTTCCTAAAAATGAGACTTTAGTAGTTACAGCTAATTCTGCTGTAATAAAATATTTTAGCGATCATCCTGTGAAGGTTCCTTGGAGGGGAAAGGTAACATCTGAAAAAACGCTTGTGACATGGATGTCAAATCTTGGTTACAAGTATTTGGTAGTAGTTTATACCCATGGGCGAGGAACTAGTATTGCAGAATTAAAACCGATATTTTCAAATAAAGGGTTAAGAGCGTTAAGCGCTGATTTCCAGAAATTAGGCGAAACTAGAACAGAATCAGCTAAACTTCTTCTATATAAAAAAATAGAGCAACTTTAGGTGTGGCATTATGGCGCTAGAAAATCACAACAATCTAAGAAGAAACGAAAACAAAAGTATTCTGAGCTTTTTCAAATCATATGGTATTGACATTGCGTTTGTAATTTTTTGTATATTTCTTGCTCTTTATTATAATGAGTTTATTTCTGTTCTTAGAGTGCCAAGCCATGATGGTACTGTATATCTTATGAATGCTCATGATTGGCTGAGTAATGAACCTCTAGATGAGATTTATAGACCCCCACTGATCTCATGGATTATTGCCGGTATTTGGTCTGTTACTGGTGAAAACTGGGTTCTAGTCAAGGGATTGCAGGCAATTTTCACTATTGGTGCAGGAGTCGTCTTGTACATTCTCCTAAGAAAATACAAAGGGAACGCCTTTGCATTTGGTGTTGCAGCACTTACTATGGTTAATGGACCTGTGTTCTTATTCAGTACCCAGATCCTGACTGAAGGTCTATCATTGTTCTTTCTTGTCCTTAGCATGTACTTTCTTAAAACTCGAAAAGAAAAATATTGGTTTTTGGCTGGTATAACAATTGCATTAACATTTGCATCACGATATCCAGTTTTTCTTCAAGCGATTGCAATTTTTGTCGTAGAAAGTATACTTTCTAGAAAACCAAAACTTGCGCTTAGAGCAATCTCATCAGGCGTGCCTGCTCTCATACTTATTGCACTCATAGTGTATTTAAAAGCTGGTACGTTTACGACTGCACTTTCAAAAGATACGACTATTAGCTTGTTATTATCTCCTTATTATATTGTAAATTCTATTAACATATGGGGTATTCCCTTCTTACTTGTACCTGTAGCCTTGATATATAGAAGAACATATGAGGACAGATTTAACTACAGCTTTATTGTGTGGTTTATTGTTTCTCTTCTGTTTTGGAGTGCCAGCAGCGGCAACTGGCAATTCAGATTTGCATTCCAGTATACTCCAGCAGTTTATTTCTTATCAATACTCGCAATTGAAAATATTGTAAAGAGTAGTATATCTGTCAACAGCACCATAGTATCATATCATGGTGCAATTAGGTCACGCCTAAAACGTATAAAACGAATTTCCAGGTACGAGCTATTCGGGGATTTCGGTAATGAATAGTTATAGATCAAGAATTTATAAAAAATTGTTCGAGTAAAAATGCATAGATTATTATACGCTAAATAGATGCGAAGTTCTCAATTATCATAAGACAAATATCCGAGAATAGTATTATTAGTTTAATAATTACAATATATGAAAAATCAGAAGATGTAATTAGAGTGTCTAGAATTATGCTATGGAAGGTTTCTATTGACTTCCTTCCATTTGTGAATATCCGGTTGTTACCATTTTTTGCTTTTTTGATACTGTGGGAGGCCAAATTAGCAATGGCTTTTGTAACAATTATGGTTTTAGGGATCACGTTAACAGCCATTATAGGAAATTCAGGCTCAGCATATGCTCAGGCAGATGCAAATCAAACAGGGAAAAAAACAACAACATCACCACCATCTAATCAAGCATCATAATCTATAAGAGGTGCTATAACTGATACTGGACAATTCTTAAACAATGCAACACAGAAAGTAGCCGGCTCAAAATCGGCGCAAACCATTGTAAATGAAAGCT
>JBKOWU010000107.1:0-4994 GCA_046724555.1 Thermoproteota archaeon
TGACAGTAACCTTCAGATATTCTGCGGGGGTTGTTTTCATGATAGTCTACATGAAGTTCCTCTGCTTCCTCCTTTGTAATTTCAAATGCATCCATAAGCTTGTAATTAATTCGATAATAGATTAGATTACTCTCATCGTACTTATTATCTTTAAGATAGGATTCATGAAGATTCATAAGCAAATGTTTAATGTCTGCTGCATTTTTATGATACTTCGTTTATTTGATCACCAAAATTGGAAAAATCAATATGGTATATAATGGCTATGATTGTACGTATAACCATAGTTAACATTATTAGATTCCCCAGTGAGTAATCTAGTCATGATCTTTATGTATATTTCATTATAATTTATTTTTATCCGCGCATTATAATTATTAGTAATTGATCTTTATGTTTCCAAGTCCATTTCCGATATTTTGGTGAATAGGTTATTGATATATCATCATACATAAGCTGCAATTTTTAAACTAAATTTCAAATGCAGTTGTCTAATGCAACAATGAATTTCTAAAATGTCGAGGTGTAATGCAATAGAAGGCGATTATCTTGTTCATGCTTGTTCATGACAATATCTGAGAATAACCAGATTACTACTTTTATAAGCAGATAATTATTGTATATTTTGCCATTTTTTTAAGCAGTAAACTTACTATAATTTAGATTTGATGTCTGAAAATATGCAATTTTCTTTTACAAGTAAGTTTTAGATGGAGGCTACTAATGTTTTGATTTGTTCTTTTGCTTAACACTTGCCTTTAGCGCTTCGAGTAGGTTTTTGCTAACGTCATCTTCCTTTGCATTGCCAGATTCTGTTACGTTCAAGGTTTGCTTTCCAGCTATCTTTGCATTTATTAGCTGTTCTAACTGCTTAGTATACTCATCAGAATATTGGCCGACATCGAATTCTTTGCTTGAGAGATTTTCTACTAATGTTTTCCCAAGTGATAATTCTTTATTGTCAATTGAAGGTTGTTGCGAAGAAACAGAGCCATCCATGCCTTCAACTTCGTCTACCGGTTTTATCTCGTCTATATATCGTAGTTGATGCATCACTATCCCTCTTTGATATGCACGTAATGCAACAAGATGTTCTTTGTCTTTCAATACAACTTTACCAATTGCTATTTTGTTTGTTTCGTTTATTACTCTAGCAAATAATGTGTATGCCTTGTCAATAGCGCCAGTTTTTTTATTCTTCTCTGGTGCTACATAGTAGCTTTTCTCTATTAACAATGGGTCAAAATCCTTTAAATCAATAAACTCTTTAACATCAATACTTTGGGTTGTTTTCAATTTTATCTTATCAAAGTCTTCTTTTTCAATTACGGCATAGTTATCTTTTGAAATCTGATAGCCTTTCTTGAGTTCTGAATATGGAACTTCTCTTTCTTCTACAGGACACCACTTTTTGTATTTAATCCTATGGCCCTTGTCGTCCAATTGATTAAATGAAAAATCGTTGTTATTATCAGAAGTTGTATAGAGCTTAACAGGAATATTGACAAGTCCAAAAGATATGCTACCTTTCCACATACTACGAGCGGCCATATTCTTTAATCTAATTAGAATTAGAATTCTATTTTATTTTAGCGCGTTGAAACAAATTAACAAAAGATTATAACTATAGTTATATCTATCCATAGAGAATATTATTAAGCTTTTTATGTACACGTTCTCGACTAGCTAGCAAAGTATCTACAAATATTATTCTAACAAGGTAATAAAAGGTGAATGAGGTTTGACATATTTGTACACATATTAAACTGCTCTATGGTTTTAACTTGGTAATAATTAAGCTATCTTTATCTATTTTAACAATTAGATTTTCACCAGCTTTGAAAGGAAACGAACTATCTTCTACAAAGGCCTTCTCAAGAAATATTGAATGTCTGTAAGTTTTTACCCCTGTTTTTGCCGATTTGGATTCAACTTTATATAATTTTGTTTTAGTCTGCGAGGCCATGTTGGATCGCGATAAACATCATTAAGGTATGGATACATATAAGTATGTACATAAGGTATTTTTATAACTATACATTAGTATAATATTCTTATATACTTTATAGAGTATACATATGTATGAACATAAGATTATCTGATCCTAAAAATATCAGCAGAATTAAGAGATCTAATGTCCTATCATGTCTTCATCAATGCAAACAATGTGGCTTGCTCTTTGAACGAATAGGAAAGGCTGCTGCTTCTAACATAGGAGAATTTTCATGGGATAACAAGTTCATGGTCGATAAATGTAATATCTGCAAAAATTTCGGATTGTATACCGTATACAGTCCTTAGCTAGACAAAAGGGGTGATAGTACAACAATTGACTACGACTGATACGACGATAAATTATAGTACGATTGCAAAGCTGGTTTCAGATTGCTATAAAGAAGAAGACACGGATAAAAGGGTTCAAATTCTATTTAAAATAAATTCAATACTCCCTGAAACACAGCGTATTAAAATACCATCGTTAATTGCCAATGATTACGTAGACATAGCATTATATAAAATAGAAGAAAATATACATAACATTACTTCGTCTGCATCGCCATAAATTTCAACTATACTTCAATCCTCTCAGCTTCTTTGCATGAGGTTAACATCGGTATTTCAGTCGATTGCAGATTTGACATCATTAATTGGCAAACTGAATGAAAATGTGGCTCCTTTTCCATCAGGATTACTATTCTCAGCCCACATTTTGCCCCATGATCTTCTGCGATAGTTTTTGAAATAACTGAGAGTCTCCATCTAAAGAACACTCAAGATATTTTAATTATAAAAACAGCGGTTTTGTTATTGCTATTGTACCGTACTTGTACTACCTATTATATCTATAACTTTAGCATCCTTGTTAAATTGAATTGATAAAGTTCTTGTTGTTTTAGTGTTATCTGTCTCTCTGACAGTTGCATCTTTACCATCTACATGTACTCTAAATGGTGCATCTGCATTACCTTCCTTTTTATTGTCAACTACATCTCTTGGTATTTGAATTGTTAAATTTCCATTATTGTTATCAGTTGCAGATGGTGATGAAATATTCACACTAAGTGTTGCTCTACTTTTGTCTAATACTACACCTAAAACCTTGCCTATATTTATCAGGTAGTCTATAGGAATGCTCTTACCATTTGCAAGGGCTAGGTTGGTTGTGTTTCCAAATCCACTACTACCACTATTATTCGGATTTTGTGCATATGCTGCCTTGTACATAAATATTGTAGACGCAAATGATGATGTGAGCAAGATTAATACCGCCATAGACACTGTGAAAACCGATGGAGATATTTTCCTTGCAAATTGCATTTTTGTTCTATTAAGCTCATGGATTACATGATTTTTTAATGTTAACAATTTAACCTATGGATCTTTTTGTCCTTCGAAATCACACCTATCATCGCTAAATGATATCTTGTCTATTTACAAGCATGAGCATAGAAAGCCTGGCAGGGATGTTTTCACAGAAAAGTGGAGCTGATCAATCCGTGGGCAATTCTGTAATCAGTACGATAATTGGATTTTTAGTACAGAAGATGATGGGTGGAGATGGTGGAGGTATAGGAAGTATGTTATCCGGTATTACAGGAGGAGGAGGTATCAGTGGCAGCGGTACTGGTGGTATAGATATATCATTCAACTAGACCCGCTGCTTTAGTAACATCAGATACATTCTGATAT
This sequence comes from Thermoproteota archaeon, assembly GCA_046724555.1. Lineage (GTDB taxonomy): Archaea > Thermoproteota > Nitrososphaeria > Nitrososphaerales > Nitrososphaeraceae > JAFAQB01. The sequence goes on from JBKOWU010000107.1 coordinate 3,691, forward strand.
TGTCTATCTTCCATGCTATCCAGTAAAGCTACCATTTGTTTATAATTTGCTTCAGTATTGGTTCGTTCCTGCAAAAACAGTAGTATTCTCTTCTTATCTGCTGGAAATCGCATATCCTTTAGAGCTTGTCCTAGTGCTGCAGCTCTTGGCATATCTGTTACAGTTTGCTGTCTTCCCTGGCCAGCAATATGGTTTTGTGCCTCTAGCACATTTTGAGTATCTTCTTCATTTTGTGTTGAAGGGATTTGTTGTTGCTGCTGCTCTCTTACTACTTCTTGATTAAAGGAATATCCTCCTTCTCTATTACTGTACAACTCATAAGAAGAAGAAGAAGAAATATAGCTCTCAGCAATATCTCTTGCTGTCTGTTCTGAAGATCTAGCAGTATTTACATTTATTCTAGATATTTCTTTTGTGTTATCTCTTGCTTGCTGTATTGTTGTTCTAAAAGCGTCCATATTTGCAAATATGGTATTGTTTGCCAATTTTGTTGCAGCAATCCAACTATTAGCAAAATTGCTAACCAAATTTGCATATAATTGTGTGAAATATCCTGGAGAAATCCAGTTGGATGTAAATACTCTATTTGCTGCATCTATCTGAGGTAACCATGCTGACTGTAGTGAGTTAATAATCTCTTTTTGCGATTCTAGAAAGTTATCAGATATTTCTCTTGCAGATTCAATCGTTTGTTCGTGATAATCGTTAACTGCTTGAGTATAACGTGGAATGTCTCTTCTTGCTTCATCCGTAGACTTTCTTATACTATCTTTAGTTCCATCTAACGCACTATTTATTCCAGATTGCTGCTCATGTCTTTGTTGTTGATAATTCTGTTGGTATTGATACTGGTATGGTACCTCTTGAGATGTAGATCTTGTTGATGTTGACGACGCAGTAGTCGCAAGAGGTTCTGTAGATATTTGATCTTGTGATGGCAGCGATGATGATGATGTTATAGTTTCAGTAGTGGAAATATCTTGTTTTGTTGATGGTTTACTATTATTAGGCGCTGTTGTTGATATTGGTTCTTGTTTGCCTGTTGTTGTGCTTCTCCCTTCTGCTCCTCCTCGTGCTGATCCAATAGTATAATTGGCACTTGCTTCTCCACCAGAAGCTCCTTTAGAGTCTTTATCTTTATCCTTTTTCTTAGAGCCTATGCTCATGTTCTAATATATCCTACAAGATATTTAACTACAGGCAATAGCTACAAACCACTTAAAACAATCAATGACTATTTTATAATATCCGTGACTTAAATTTGTAATATATGAAATGTTAAGTACTTAATGCTGGTTACAAAT
>JBKOWU010000312.1:0-15254 GCA_046724555.1 Thermoproteota archaeon
TACTATTATAACAAACCGACTACTAGACTATAATGGTTGGTAAAGATAAACCCAAATTCGATACTTCGTCACATCATATAACTGCAATAACGTTTCTTATGATTGGTATTATTATTACTACGGAAATTAGTAAATGAGGCAGCTGGCGGTATGAAAAGTATACAAAAAACTAAGAAGTTGTGGGCTATAGGAACGATTGTAGTAATTTTATTTGTATCATCATTTAGCACTATTATCAACAATTCAATGCTGCCTATATCAAAGGCCTTAGCTGCTTTTGGAGTAGAAGATAATCAAAATGAAGAGAGTGCATATCTTAAATTTGCTGCTCAAACAATAAAAGCATCTAACAGTAATTCAACTACAGTTCAATTACCTGAAGCAGCAAAAGGACCCACAATACCTTCAAAAGGATACCTGGTCCAACAAATTCGTGATGGTCTATATTGGTTAACTGATGGAGCCTATCAAACAATGTTTATGGTAACAGACAAAGGTGTTGTAGCAGTTGATGCACCTCCAACTATTGGCAACAATTATCTCAAAGCTATAGCAGAAGTGACAGACAAGCCAGTTACATATGTGGTTTATAGTCATGCTCACATAGATCATATAGGTGCCGCAGGGATATTCCCAAAGAATGCTACTTTCATTGCTCAACAAGAAACTGCAGCTGAATTACAGGGAGCCGAAAGTGTAGCCAAAAATGCTTCCATGGTGCCACCAATTCCTACAGTTACTTTTACCAAGAACTATACATTGCAGATTGGAAATCAAACCCTAAAGCTAGACTACTATGGCGTTAACCATCTACCTGGAAATATATTCATTTATGCTCCAAAGCAAAAGGTACTCATGCTAGTTGATGTCATATTTCCAGGATGGGTTCCATTTCCGTATTTGGCATTAGCCAAAGATACTGCAGGTTTTATCAAAGCTCATGATATAGCCTTAAACAACTATGACTTTGATACAATTGTTGCTGGCCATCTCACTAAACTTGGAACAAGAAATGATGTAATAATACAAAAGGAATTTGTTTCTGATTTGGAAAAGGCTGCTGGCGGAGCAAACCAGGAAGTCCAATTTGGCAAGGTTGCAAGTCAAGTAGGAAGTTTTGACAATCCATGGCTCATTTTCTCCAAATACATTGATGCAGTTGGCGAAAACTGTGTAAATAACATGTTGCCTAAATGGGAAAATAGGCTTGGCGGAGCGCAGCAGTTCATGTCAACCCATTGCTTTACCATGGCTCAATCTGGGAGAATTGATCCTATAGTACAGGCATTGCTCCAAAACAGTACGTTTGTATATAAATGAGTAAACGTACTCCTAGTAATTTTTCTTTTGTTAAAACTAAACTTAGCTAGTGTGGATAGATAGACTGAATCTCAAAAACTAGTTCTTGATGTCCGGTAAACTTTTATAGACTCGATAAAATTTGGAGTCGCTCTTATCTGCTGATACGTTTTTCATAAAGGTTTGGCTGTATGAGATATATCTCGCTTTCTTCTCTCCTGGAGGTTTTACACTCAATGATCCAAACTACTCTCTCAAATAATCCATCAGATGCATTAGGAGTTGAGACCATCACAATATAAGGATTTGATTTAGCGATATACCTCTCGCTTACGTCCCTAGCATCTTGCTGCTGCCGTGGAGGAAAGAAATCAGTATAGCTTCATCTAATAATATGAAGGAAACGTTAGGTAAACCACGCATTGCATCTAAATGATGGGATGGAAATGCTTCCACATTGTTTAGTTCTATTACTGTTTCTTTTGTATCAAAAGTGATAAGACCTTTACCTGCAAACAATCGCTTCATCCTATCTATTAGAGCGATAGCTAAATCAATTCGAGGCCCTGTGACAATACACATTTGAGAACCTGATAATGCATTATCATTTAAGCAAAGCTAGGCCATAAACATAAGCATAAATTCTGAAATGCCTAAACCAGTTGCCTTCTTTATCCAGATGTGTTTATTATGATTGATGTTACCGTTATGGCCAAGTAGGGAATCAAAAATTATTTTCTCATAGTCATAAAGAGGTTTATCATTTCCATCCTTCCGTGGTAATCCAATGATATGGTTAAAGCAACAATGTCCATTAGTTCTGATGTCTTCTAACTTACGCTGCTGCTGATTCCATATCCAAGATGGTTTGTTCTGCAATCAATCCAACAAACCAACTCTTTACATATTCGTCGGGCTATCCATCCATCCATATAATGGACTGAAGGTAAAGATTCAATCAGAGATTTCAGATTCAATAACTAAAATAACACACCTTCATAGACATATACATATGCGCGCATCCGATCTATTTTAAATTCTAGCTTGTTCTTTATAGACTACACATGGGATACGATTCTGGCTCCGACTCTGACCCAAATTCATCTATCTTCTCCAGAATGTCTGGTAAGGAGCTCGGAATTATTGTTGTTGTTGCATTAATAGGAGGATTTTTTGCGGTCCAAGCAATGTTTGGTTTTCCTATCAAAGACATTATAATAAGAAAAGAAATGACTGAGGAGGCAAAAGTAGTCCTCAAAGACAATCAAGGCACATGTATAGTAGAAGGCTCAGATCAGGAACCGCGTACCATTCCAAATTGTCCATACAAAATAGGAAATAAACTAATCATTACATTCAAGCAAGGCACGGTACCAATTGAAAAATATCGTATCAAAGAATGACGGTTATGTTTAACTGATCATATCCGGTCGTTCATTAGCTATTGATCCTTTCTCTTTTCCTGATGCAATGGTAGTACATTATCTTATAAACAAACATGATGTTATAAAGCTCGCTCAGCAATAGCAACAACAGCAACAACGAGTGTCGAATAACAATAGCAATAGCAGCACCAGCAGCAATAATAGTAATCAAGGAGTAATGAGATTTGTATTGCTTGCACCAATGCAAATAACAACAACAAATTACAACTTCCTCTGATCTAGTCACAAATACAGGTGGTATTCACGCTGCAATATCGTGGTCTCCAAATCCACTTAAGCCAAAAAACACAATCAACTGTAAATATTTTCAGCAATGTTGATTTCTACGATAGAAGATTCTCCTTTCCTTTAACATCAATTGTAGTACTATCTTGTGGTATAACGACCATTTTGAACCCAAATTATGTTTCATAATACATGTGTGGACACGATTTTTAATTACATAGCTGAACCCTGCATCAGAGTTTCTCTTCAACCATAGTTCCAACCAAGAAAAAAGAGAATCCAAATCAATTCTTCCCTTAATAAATAAAATAATAAACTTAGAGCATTTTTACCGACAGATGTTGCTAATTGTACAACCTCTCCTTCGCTCAGTCTATCGAAGGCTTCTGTTATCACTCCTTTTGCAACTGGTATCATCCCAGCTTTAGATACGAACTTATCCCATTTTGCATAGTTTGTTAGAATCTGTTTTGTTAAACTACTCAAAGCAATTCCACTGTTATCTGCTTCATCCTGTAATTTCCTCATTGTGTCACCATCTATGCGGGTTGTTATGCTTGTAGTGGATATTGTTCTGCCATATTTGTCGTTGTGATTTTTTGTGTATGAGTTCAATATCACGTATACTGGTTCTCTGAACTATAAAAATCTAAATAGAGAATATAAAAAATTGAAATTTGTAATTTTTGGTGCAAATCACGGGAACTCAATTCATCTGGATATGTTTAATAGTTTTGATCCTGGCGGTATATTATATCATAATATTGCTATTATCACTTCCTACATTGCTGCTCCAAAAGTAATAGAGGCATTTACTGTCAGTGGTCAAATAGGAACGTTAATTTTAGATAAAGCACAATAGCGAACAGCAACAAACAATGGTGAGAATAATATTGCTACTACAACTGCAACCACATCATACTCTAATAAAACTAGTCTGCAAATAGCTGCCGGTAATAATAATAATAATACTTATCTACACATGTCTTGTAAAATGCCACCGGCTACGATATGCCATATTTCTATATCGAATATCCAGAAATATCGTTGAAGATAGCAGCATTTATAGACTCATTATCATTCTCTTTAAGACCAAAAATATTGTGTGTGTGCGTTCTGCCATACTTTTAATTTCATTCTATGGCTTTACTGTTAATTTCTTTATCTTTATCTTTTACATAACCACTATTGTTTTTATTCTGGCATTGGTGCTGCTTTTGATGAGATTCCTCATTACTACTTTGTATCGCTCTCTTTGTTCTTCTCTTTTCTTGTGACTTGCCCTTCTTCTACTTCTTCTCGGCCTCTTTGCCCTTCCTCCCCAAGCAGCAGCTGTTTCTTAATCATAGCTACGTCTGGCCTGTATATCAAGTCCATTGTCCAATCACCCATGACTTTTAGCTTCTTCTTAATGGTTGGAAGGTTGCTAAGATAATATGTACGCCATATCCACCATGCCAAAAATCCGTGGACCTTAAGTCCAAATAAGGTTGCAACTCCAGTCCTCTTTCCAATTTCTGCCATCATTCCTTTCGTTTTATAATCGAATTTTATCTTCTTGTCCTGTTTACGTTCAATATCATAGATAATGTTCGTTGCAGCAACCTTTGCTTCCTTTACAGCATGTTGAGCTGTAGGAGGATATGGTTTTCCTGTGTGTGGATCTGTTATAGACGCACAATCACCAAGTGCATAAACCTGTTCTTCGTATCCCTTAACTTCCAAAAAGTTGTTAGCTATTATAGCGTGTCTTTTATCATGTTCACACGACAGGCTGGCAATAAGATCAGTAGGTGTGACCCCTGCTGCCCAAATAAGTGTGTGGCATGGTATGATCACACCATCATCTAATTTTGCGCTAGTAGCTGTAGCTCCTAACACATGCTTATTCATTATAAATTCTACATCTTTTGTCTTTAATTTTTGCAATGCCCATTCTCCGAGTTTCTCGTCTACTTGTTCTAATATCTTGTCAGTTGCACTTACAAGTATTACTCGTACATCCGACATGTAGATGTTTTTGTAGTATGCCCTGATCGTTTCTCTTACAAAATCATTTATTTCGCCTACAGTTTCAACGCCATTGAATCCTCCTCCTACCACAACAAAGGTCAACAGACTTTTTGTCAATTCTCTATCTTCTTGCTCAATGCTTGCTTGTTCTAGTATGCTCAAGATATGGTTCCTCACTGCAATTGCATCATCTATGCTTTTCATAGTAAAAGAATGCTTTTTTACATCAGTCATACCAAAGAATCTTGTTTCGCTTCCAAGTGCAATGACTAAAGAATCATATTTTAGTGTATGTTGATCCCATCTGACCGGTTCAGAAAGTTTACCTACTGGATGTCTTATGATTATCTCTTTGTTCTTGAAATTAATTGAATCTACATTGGCCTCATAAAAATCGGCCTTACTGCAAAAAGATCGTATGGGTGTTACTATATGTCTAGTATCTATCATCCCTGAAGCTACCTCAGGAAGCATCGGTGTAAATAGAATAAAGTTATCTCTACTTACCAGTGTAATTGCGACGTGCTCGTTATTTTTAAATTTCTTTTGTAATATTTTTAGTACCTCTACTCCTGCAAAACCACCGCCTAAAATTACGATGTGATATTTTGGATTATGATGGTCATCATGTTGGGAAAATGAAGAAGGAGTAACCTTAGTAATATCATATGTGACATTTTCAGTCATATTTGCTTTTGTATCGCTGAATTTATTGTATTTATTGACACTTTCCTCTTCTTTTACTTTTTTATCCTTTCTTTTATTCCACATGATGATAGTCCACCAACTCGTCGTAAAACCTGACCGATTTAATATTGGCAAATTCCATCATACCGTATCTGGGCAGCTCCCTACCAAACCCACTTTTCTTTACACCTCCAAATGGAACACGAGGATCAGATTCAATTCTTTTGTTTATATCTTTTTTCCATACTTCAAATGTATTTCGTGCCATCTTTATTCTCTCATTTATCTGCTCTTTGACCATTATTTCATATTGTTTGATGACTTCCTCTGTTGCAGGATTTATTGTATTTAGCTTGCCTTTTTCTTGTTGATGATGTAGTGGTGTTTGTAGTTCTTTTGTTTGGGTTGATGTTTTTGTTGTTTTTGTTGTTGAAGTCATTATGGATTAATCACTCCTCTGCCTGTAATTTTCCCGTCATTTAGCTTAGAGAGTGCTTCTGTAGCTTGATTAAGCCTAAATCTTTCCGAAACGACAGGTTTAATCACTCCTCTCTTCGCCAACGATACAAGCTCTACCATTTCACTAATACTTCCGGTGTATGATCCAATTACTGCTGAGCCCTTTGGCTTTGGTGTTTCCAATTGTTGGATTTGTAAAGATTCGTTTGGTTGTATTATCCGAGCTGCTTCCATTTATGTATATTCGATGGAATCACTATAGATAAAAGAGCGATGCACTCAGATGCAATCATTTGTATGTTACCTAACTCGTTAATGCATGCTGGAACTCAAAGTATACGCATCCTTACGGTGCTTTGTATTCTACTTCATTATAATAATGCTATCATAATTATTAAAGCGAAATAAGATCAAATACTAGCAGGCCTCACAAGATATAGAAAAGTCGTAAATGCAATTTTTCAGAAGAGAGAAAAAGACGCTGGATATATTCTTGCAAGAAAGAAAGAAAGTGACATCATTAGTGCATAACATTTGATAGCATATACTTTTGTATTGTGATTGAAATACATGGTAATAATCCAAGTAATGATGTGATATGGTTTTTGATGATTTTCCTTTCTGGATACGTTTTGCACATTTTATAAATATAATTTTTATTACCTTATTGATCCGCAGTGGTATAGAGATACTTAGTGCACTCCCCAAGATGTATTGGCATGATGATTGTAGACCTGGAACAGAATGGATCAAATTTACTAAGAAGAAAATGCCCGAAAACGAGATATGGATATCTTTGGATGAAGAAGAATCATTCTCTTCTTGGATCGCTTTACCAGGACATAAGAACCTAGGATTAGGAAGGCATTGGCATTTCTTTTCTATTGCTTTTTGGATAGCAAATGGCGCAGCATATTATGTTTTACTTTTTTCAAGTGACGAATGGCAGCGACTGGTTCCAAGTTCGTTATCAATCATTCCCCAGGCTTTTCACGACGTTATGCTATATGCATCTTTTCATTTTCCTCCTGCTGGCCACCCTTATAATGCCATACAACAACTTACATATTTTATCGTAGTTTTTGTTCTTGGTCCATTTATGATTGCAACAGGAGCTGCTATGTCTCCTGCAATTTCTGCCAGATTTCCAAGATATCCAAAGATATTCAGAGGAAGGCAAGTGGCAAGAAGTCTCCATTTTCTGGGTATGATTGGATTTATTCTGTTTGTTATTATTCATTTGACTATGGTTATGGCAGAACGATTCTCAGAGAACATGGGAAATATTGTATTAGGACATGCGACCAGTTTTGGGGTTGCTGCAGGATTATTTGCACTTTTTGTTATAGCAGTCATAATAGCCAACGTTTGGACTAGTGGGATTTCTCTGAGAAGACCAAGACAAATTCAAAATACTCTTGATATAATACTTGTGCCAGCAAAGTGGATTTTATTTCGCAAGGCTATATCCAAACAGAATCTTGCCAAGCCCGAGATCTCAACATTCTTTCGGGTAAATGGTTATCCTCCAGAGACTGAGAAGTATAAAGAACTTTTGGAAAATAACTTTAGAGATTGGAAACTGAAGGTTTTTGGTTTGGTGGAGAGATCTCTTGACGTTTCTCTCTCTGATCTCTATTTGATGCGTAAACAAGAGCAGGTTACCGAACACTACTGCATCCAGGGATGGACTGCTATAGCGGGTTGGGCTGGAGTACCTATGCAATACATAATATCTTTATGCAAACCACACGAAGACGTACGATATGTGGTATTTCGTTCTTATCAGTATACTGATAAGGATCAATTTTATGAAGTATTGGATTTAGAGATTGCTAGACATCCACAGACAATACTCGCTTACGAGATGAATGGAGAGCCTTTGAATGTTGGTCATGGTGCACCACTTAGATTAAGAGCTGAAACTCAACTAGGTTACAAAATGGTGAAATGGCTCGAATCAATTGAATTTGTGAGTGACTACAAGAATATCGGCAAAGGACAGGGCGGGCACAGAGAAGATCACATGTATTATAGTCCACGCGCAGAAATCTAAAATATATCACAGTGTTTCTATCACATAAATACACGGCAACAAATGCAAAGTATGTGACTAATATTATTGCTATCCACTACATTTGACTAATCAATCGAGTCAATACGATGGATATTGCTATTACCGTGTTTATTGATCATATTGTATTATCTTCTGCATTACCGTAAATATCACACATTTATTTATTTCAGCGACTTGATATAATGTGGATGTGTCTAGGAATGTCATATTATATCTGTTCTAGGCATACAAATAACTAGGCAAGTAAAGCTTTATTCTCTATATCTTTGTCAATACGTTAGATCGAGGAAATTTACAAAATCTTTTTTTGCAAATACTTGCACCTAAGTGCTTCTATCTTATGAACAATCCCCACTATTTTCTCAAATGCTTACTCCAATGGCAACAAAGACAACCACTATACAAAAACATTCTACCAGATTAAACATAAACAGATGCAAAGCGGATATAATTGCAGTCATTTTAGAAAGGGCTGCAAGCGGCCAAGTACCCAAGTCAAAGATATACTATAAGTCATTTTTGACATATCAAAGGCTAAGGGGATATATGTCACTTTTAATAGAATCAGGACTGATAGAATACTCTGACTACAAAGATACAAGAGTATAGATGACAACCGACAATGGCATACTTTTCTTACAAGCTTATAACAACATGAGAGAACTAATCGACTAAATTCAATCATTCTTCAAATATTAACAATAAGAAAGAGGACTGGAACGTGCAAGTACGGTACATATTAATAAATACTTTGGAGAAAACGTTCTCAAGATATCTATTGTATCAATAATGGGAATAGCATTGTGATTTACAGCGACATCAGCAAAGGTGGGGAGGATATTAGTATAGTGCTGGAGGTAGCAATATTCATAGTAGGTCCAGTCATCACATATTTATTCTAGGACATGATGCCGGAAAGAATTATTCGCCTTATTATAAGACGGTGCTGGAGTCCATCTTCAAGGATCTATTGCAAAAGAATATTTTTGTTATAACAACAGGCAATATGATAAGATTTGAATTTGTGGAGTAGCGAGTGTTTAGAATGGAATGTCAAAAATAGGCATATATGTTCATTTTACCCTAGTCATTATTGATTGCATTTTTTTGCACGTATTTATTTTGTGATGATCTCATTTATACCATAGAGTGCTTATCTTTATTAGGGAATAATGAGACTGAGGCTTTACTCTAAAAAATACGCGTGTGAGTTATTATGCATCAAGAGGATATATTAAATAGCATTAGAGAAAGAAACAGCACCTCATTAACATTCCGTATAGACGAAGACAACATTAAAAAATTACGTGCTGAAGCACAAAAGCAAGGAATTAGTCTTAACTCTTTTGTAAATCAAGTCATAAAAAGCTTTTTGGAATGGCATATCTTTGAACCTAGAGTGGGATTCGTACCCATTCTCAAGCCAGTAGTCAAGGATCTTTTTTCGAAAATGACCAAAGAACAGATAATTGAAATGGGAGCCAACACTGGCAAAGATGAAGTCCAAAATGCTATTTATTTTATGAAAGGAAACATAGATCTGGATTCCTTCTTGTCGTGGTTTGAAAATAGAATGAAGAATTCATCTATACAGGTGAGCCATACATTCGATCGCAATGGTAGAATCCACACCTATGTTATCAAACATGATATATGTGAAAATTGGTCCTATTATTTAAAGGAAATAATAGTATATATCTTCAATAATGTATTGCAAAAACAAGTTGAAGTTTCAATATCATCTTCAATGCTGGCGTTTAAATTTAAAGAAGATTCGTAGTGTTATTGTTCCTTTTGGCTTTAGTGACATCAAAAAACAACTTTGGGTGGTTAGTTGGTAAATGCCGCGAGTAATTACATTAGCAAGACTGTGGGTTATAACAGTCATCTGCTCGTTACAGAATAACTGAGGTTTACGAGGCTTAAACGGGTAATTAATACGACCTAATGGCACAGTTTTCAGTAGCCGAGGACCATCGTTTAAAAATATTTGGAACGGTATTGGTGAAAATGATGTATATTTGTTATTTATGTTTTTCAAGTTTTCTCATCTAACATAAAATATAAAATGCCATTCTACACTCTTGTTAGACAAAATAGATATTTGATCTAGAATATTTTAGTAATATCAAAATTATATCTAGTATGCATTTGGGATTGATCTCAATTCTATTTGTAATATAGATTCCTAGACTGGTTGAAATGACAAATGAAGATAGAGGATTAGCATCTGCAGACGAAGAAACAAAAGAGCGGGTCGCAAGAGAAGGTGGGAAAGCACCTCATGAGAAAAGAGGCTTACAAGCTGCAGACGAAGAGATAAGGGAAGAAGTAGCAAGAAAAGGCGGACAAAGCTAAAACTTAAAAAAGGTAATAAAATGAACCAATAAGTTTCATCCAAATATTTTTACGAAAGTGAGAACCCTAGTCAACATTAACGTAATTTATGTATGAAAGTCAAATCATGTGGAGAGTAATTTGCAACATAACATATTTGAATCTCTTTTATGGGGTTTTATTGCTAGTGTTCCTCTAGTTATTGGATCTGTAGTTGCATTATTTGTAAGCCTTCCTAAGAGCATAATTGCTGCAATTATGGCATTTGGTAGTGGAGTTTTGGTTTTGGTAGCAGCATTAACATTTTCTCTTGTAGAGGAGGCATTCAATCTATCTCAATCTATACCACCTGTTGTTATTGGCTTTATTCTTGGAGGAGTATCATATAGTGTAGCAAATCGCATTCTTGACAAAAAATCTAAGGGACATGAAAATTCCTCTCCAACTGATACTAGTCACACACGTAGTGGTAATCCAATTAGAAAAAGAAAAAGATCCCATGGTGACAATGCTGGTGGTGGTAAATCATCATCTGGACTATCCTTGCTTGTTGGCTCAGTCATGGATAATATACCTGAAAATATGGCTCTTGGTGTTTCATTAGTAACAGGAGGAGGAGTGAACATAGTTCTTATAGCTGCAATTTTTATCTCAAACTTTCCAGAAGGATTGGCTTCAACTGAAGGTATGAAATCAAATGGAAGAAGCAAAAAGTACATACTTGTGTTATGGTCTATAGCCGTAATAATAGGAACTATATCTACAGCTATAGGCTTTGCTGTTCTGTCCAAGGCGAGTCCATTTGTTATATCCGTAGCAATTTCATTTGCCGCAGGAGCAATTCTTGTAATGTTAGCCGAATCTATGATACCAGAAGCCTTTGAAGAAGGTGGGAGTAAAACAGGACTTGCTGCTATGGCAGGTTTTGCTATTGCATTTGTATTAGGAAGGTTAGGCGGAGGGTAGAGGATGATAATAAGTAGATGTGTGAATACATAGTTTGGTAGAAGAAACCATAGAAGTCCATAATTCATCCTAATGCTAATAGTTAGATTGCATCCGACAGGAGTAGGAAAGTTGGTTTACAAAGGTATAGGTATTATCAAGTAATACAGCAAATAATTTTGAAAAACTATTAAATAAAATATTATTATCCTCCGGTAAATACTGAAATTAGATCTAATAAATCTCTGTTTATAGTAATACTGTATTGTTTGCTGACGACCACTAGAAGGATGAATATTACTATAAAGACAAATGCAGATGAGTGCTATACGCTGCAGTCGAATCTTACATATACTTATTTCACTGATCTCAATATGATACTGATATAGTTTTATCGATCTGTCAAATTGCTCTTGCACAAGCTGCAATAGATCACGTCTTTCTCTCCTCCTCAGTTCTCCAAAATCTTTTCTGCCGTTATCGATAACATTATTTAGAACTCTCATTCTTCTCGATTTGATCATCAATATCATTATTACTGCTTGACCTAGATCTATCAACCAATCAGTCTGTCATCATCTGTAAGGTTATTATATCTATTTAATGATGTTAATTTTTTACCATTTACTTATTTACTTTGTAACATCTGAGAACATTAGATCTTTGTATTGTATGTTAGCAATCATATTATTATTGGGCACCCCGCATGAGATATTGAAGCTAAGAATCAAAGATATTGTGTTTAAGACTATAACTTCTAACAACAACAATTATCAATATGCAGAAGTGCTTGTAAATGGTAAGACAGGGTCAAGGCATCTGCTATTAATTAATTCTATCCCTTATGTCAAAGATTGGCTGGACCATGAGCATCCTCAACCAACAAATCCGAATGGCATATTTCTATGTGGTTTTGGCAAGAGCCTGGGAAGAGTATTGCAGACTAGCAGCCTAAGACAAGTTTATGAAAAATACAAACAAGAGCTTTTTCCAAAGCTTTTAGATTCTCCAAATGTCCCAGCTGAGGACAAAACTAAGATTAAAGAACTTTTAAAAAAACCATGGAATCCCTACATACGAAGGCACTCGGCTATCACAGAAAAATCACTTATACTAAAAGAGAGTGTTCTTAGACAACACTGCGGTTGGTCAGGGCTGTCAGACATGTCACAAAAATATCTTCACTACTTTGGTAATGAATCTAATGAGAGTCTGCTAGAAGCATATGGAATAATTTCCAAGGATAAACACTTGACAGATGTGTTGAGACCAAAACAATGTCCTAACTGTAATGAACCTAACAAGCCAGATTCAAAATTCTGTACCAAATGTCGTATGGTGTTGACATATGATGCGTATAATGAAACAGTAGAGGAGAAACAACAGAAGGACAATGATTTGCAATCAGTTAAAGAACGTATGGCTAGCATAGAAAATCTTCTAGTTGCAATTCAACCATTAATGCAAAATATAAAGCCTGAAATGCTAGCTAAAGTGCAGCTAGTAGGAATGAAAGAATAAATGAAAAACAGTTTTTGATGTTAAAATGCTATGTTGATTGTCTTCCAAAGATTCTTCAGCTTTCTGTTTTTCTTCCATTTTTGTTTTTGTGCGTTTTCTACTCTATGCTTGTTTTTTTCTCATCAATGCATCTATGTATAAAGCTCGGAGATGCTTTTCAGCCACGCAATTGATTGACAATTTCAATTGATACAGTATCTATTGTCTTCCCCTCAAGGTCCTTTGCCAGAGAACTGGAGGAACATGTTGGTGAATTATTTAATGGAGCTGGCATATCTACAACAGCAAATAGGGCGTAGACTTAACTCCATCAACCCATGAAAACCCGTTGCATCCAGATTGAAGAAAGATACACCATCAATTTGTAAATCAAATCAAATACTACTATGCGTAGTCTATACCTTTTTCGTTTATAATTATACAAACTCCTCCTTCTTGATGATAAGGGTTAGCATTGATTTTCACAGCTATCTTTTTGAAATGATTATTGTTATTATTGTGTAAAGATGTAAGAGAAATTCGATAAGTAGCAGCATGGGTCATAACATATATTCCAACTAAATCATATTTCTTTTTGCTTCTCTCTTGCTTCTCTCCATTTCTTTTTGATGTATTCAGTATCTATTTCCACACGTACAACTTTTCGCTTTGCGCAATTTACAGTACAGCGGATTGGCGCAGCTTTCCCATTGATATCGCAAAATTGAGTTTCGCTCCATTCTTCTCCTTGACGTTGATTTTCTAGATAGGTAAGCCTTTCCTGTAATGCTTGCTTCTCTTGTTTTAGTTGATTGATTTGTTTTACTAGGTCTTCATTTTCTTGCTTTAATTTATCTTGTGACTGAACAGTGTCATATCCGCTTGATGGCAGTAGAGATGAACCTGCTTTAGCAGGAATAGTATCTGCGACTGCATCCTCCTCCCCATTTCCTATTATAGTAACAATTGGCAGCTTTTCTTCTGATTCCTGATTTAGCACCGTTACTGGTGGCGCTAATTTTTCTTCTTCAATGGTTTCAATAGGTTGGTCATCAGATTTAATGTAAGTTGGATATACATACCTGCGAAAAGGACGTAAAGATAACACATTTTCTATATAGGTTATATGGTGATGATATTTCAATGAATAATGAGTACAACCATACATACCTTCCTCTTTTTGTAGCACCTCCTTTTCACGTAAAATTTCCAGGCGATTAGTAATTGTGTCAGTAGAAGGTTTCTTTAATCCTAAACGTTCGCAGCGTAAATTTATTTTTTCTTGAATATCTATATATCTTAACGGGGTGTTCTCCTCTAGTGCCTGTATTATCATGATATCTATCTCATATCTTGGATTACGACCTATCATTACACTAGTGACTTTGATTTTGTTTAAGCACATATTTACATATTCCTAACAATGGTGACAAAAGAACATAAAATTGTCATGGGAGTATCCATGCCCAAAGCTCTTAGAGAACAAATAGACCTGAAACGGGGCGACATTCCAAGGAGCAAATACATTTCTAGGATACTTGAACGACAAGTTAACCATGAGAGTGAGGTGAATCAACAGAATGTCTAGGCCTCTACCGCGACAAGGTTCTGCTGATTCCTCACCTTTTCCACCTACAGCACATCTGCAAATGGACAACGATAATCATACGTCTGATGTATCTAAAGGTTCTTGTACGACAATATGCTACAGCATTGGCTGTCATAATCCTGCAACTACATCTGTGAAAATACCACTTAATCAATCTGTGTCTTGTCTGATACAGATGCCTTTGTTCAAAAGTACTTTCGTGATGGCCGCTTAGTAGTTCCCGGTGATGAAGCTGCGGACTAAGCTGGAAGGTGGTTGAGGAACGGCAGAGGTTCATAAAGATATGACTGAGGCTAACAATGTAAGAAGACTTGATTGGGACAAGCAAGTAATGCCTCATGTAAGAGAAATAATAGAAGCTAGGAAAAGACGTGGCATATCAAGACTCACCTTGAGAGGTCTCTTCTATATCTTGGTATCAAAAAATATCCTCGAAAATCTCTACAAACGTTACAAAGGTTTGTCAAGAAAGCTGGTTGAAGCAAGAAAAAGAGAATAACTAGACCCAGATTGCATTGTAGACGAGTCCAGAACTATAATCGATATTAATGATTCCTTTTACTCACCTGAGCAACTTGTAGATAATCAACTCGATGTCCTTGAATCCCTGCCTGAGGATTACAAAACACGTCATGTTCCCAGATGGTATGGACAACCT
>JBKOWU010000194.1:0-6723 GCA_046724555.1 Thermoproteota archaeon
GCAAACTTTTACTTTCTTATCTATTTCTTTCATTTGTTGATAAGCTTCAAAGCCATTCATTTTTGGCATTTTAATGTCAAGAAGTAATAAATCATAGAAACCAGCCTTAAAATTTGATAATGCTTTCGAAGGATTATCAAAGGCATCTACTTTAAAGCCATTATCTTCTAAACCAATCTTGAAAGCTAAAGCGATATCAGGTTCATCATCGACAAGCAATATTCTGCTCTCATTGTTCATTGTTGTGACTATTTCACATCCTTCTTTTCTCCGATGTCAAATTGGATGACGATGGTCTTGGCTCTTGTTCTTGTTCGTGCTGGTGTTTTTCGATCGGAAGGCTAAATGTAAAGGTAGCCCCATCACCATCGGTATTATTCTCTGCCCATATTCTACCACCGTGAACTTCAATAATGCTCTTTGATATGAATAGTCCTAATCCAGTACCAGTTTCCGATTTTGTAGCAAACCTTGTAAATAGTCTTGGCATTATTTCTGGATCTATCCCAGTACCGTTATCTTTTATGGCGACTATGACTTCTTGTTTTTTGTTTCCATTTTTGTTCTTCTTTTCTATATTCACGTATATAGAACCTCTTTTGTTATATTGTTTATTAGTAAACTTGATGGCATTATCTAAGAGGTTAGAAATCACCTGAATTAGTCTTGCTCTGTCTGCTTCAACAATGATCCAATCATCATTATTTTCGGGTTTGTAGTGGTATAGCTCAACATAATCATTATTCTTTTCAATCTGATTTCTATAGTCCTCTACGATGCTTGATATCAGGTCACCTATATTCAAGGGCTCAATCTTAAGCATTAATGTCTCACTTTCAATCCTTGTAACATCTAGTATGTCGTCTGTAAGTCTTTGAAGCCTACCAGCATTTCTGGACAATGCTTGTATCATTTCCTCTTTTCTTTCTGGATGTTTTTGCAATAGCTCAGAATATGATAGAATAGCCTGGGTAGGAGTTCGTAGTTCGTGGCTTGCAATGTTGATAAATTCTTTTTGCATTTTATCTGCTCTTTTTAGCTCTTCATTTAGTGTCCGTTCATTCCAAAACAATTCAAATATAGATTTGAATGACTCTACACTGCGTTTGCTATTAGAATATACTGCGCGGCCAATAGCTTCGGAGAAGTTCTCAGCTTGGGGTTCTTTAACTTCTGCTCTAAGGAATCTTTCACCATCTACAATATACATACCGTAAGGAGACTTATTGCCATTTAGAATCTCAGTAGTAGTTGAATCGTCATACATTTTCTTGACAATAGGTGTATTTTCTTTAGATAATGGACAGAGTATCTTTACAACTACGCCCTTTCTTGAAGCCTGTATAATATCGTCAATAACTCCTAACCTTTCTAGTCTTACCATTGATTTATCATTAGGAAGATGGATTAGCATCTCCCTTTCTGCAGATCGTGCCAAATCAAGAACTATCTGACCTACTTTTTCACTGTTATTGAATACTTCAAATACTTCTGCGTCTGTTCCTTCTTCTATTTCTCTGAATCTTTGATCCGATGGAGTAGCTTTGTTCCAAAGGCTCTCAAAAACATATTTCTGCTGTTCTACAAGATCCTTTGCATTACTATAGATGACTTGAGGTATTGGTTGTTCTTGCTGTTGCTGCTGTTGTTGATTTCCTTCTTGTTGTTGTATGCTAGCAGAAGCCATGTATTCTGTTTCACTAACTGAAAAGTTTGCCCTCATTCCAGCCAAGTGACGAACCTCTTTAGCAAATTTAAGCAGCTCTTTACAATAATGGATGTTATCTTTGGTAATGTCAGTAATGTATCTTAACTGTATACCTTTGGCTTTAATATCAGATAATAACTTCTTATATTGCTGAACTTCTAAAATTAGTGAAGGAGCTTTATAATCACCACACGAATCTATTTTATGTGCTTTGGATAAAAACTTCAGCATGATACTCATTACATGCTCTTCACCAGATAATATTTCTGTCATTTCAGTGATTCTAGTACTTGGGGTTGTCTCCATTACCAATTCAATTATGATGAATATGAAACACTGTCACTATATAAGAGATAATAGCGCAAAATTATGATAAATACGGCCAGTTTAGAAGTATATCAAGTCCACGAGTTATGTTCTACGTTAGTTCACCATCAACTAGAATAAAGTAGATAGAGGTATATATCTAGTGTAACAGGCCTGTTGCACAATTTTATAAATAACTCATAACTGTAGTCATATTCTCATTATGACTATGAGCTGACTAATACAGGATATAATTCTTAATAATGTAACAAGAAATTGGCCGATGCATAATGACGAATAGATAGCCTTCTTTCTTTGACTGTAATGTATGTATCGTCTATCTATCTATGGCATTGTGGGATATAATTGCCTACAATGCTCTATTCCTTTTTCAAGAAGAATAAATTTACTACCCTTTACTTCTATATATCCGTCTTCATCTTCGATCTTTTTAAGAAGTTTAACCAGTTGGGGTTTTCTATCAAATCCCTCGATTTCAAACCCTCCTTGCTGCACTCTTTTTTTAAGATCGTTGATATCAAATACAAATTCAGTCTTACCCTCGTTTGTTTTTAGGTGATAATACTTATTGCATAATCCATTGACTCCCATAAGAATGTCTATGAGTTTTTGCTTATCATCATGAGATGATGACATGATACATTGAATAGTAGTGCATGTTGCTTTATAACATTTCTATTTGATTTTGTACTATTCTATTATTAACGTAAATTGATAATTGTATGCTTCTTAAAAGAAGGAAGAAACAAAAAACACAGGGGATATAGACAGATGAATTTTAACTTTGAATAGCCATAATTTCAATAACAGATAATCAAGAAGACAGCGGGATTAAGAGGTATACCCCGCTGCTCAAAGTCTGCTATCGTAGAGTGTGCGATAATACTACTAACTAGTATTCTATTATGCAGATATCAGGAATTTGTATTGTTATTTTAAAAATCTGGCTAACATGGTGATCTAAAATTAATAACCCAACTAATAATAGCTGAAGATAAATAACGTAACAACAGATTGGCAGTTCTATGATGATTGATTTAATTAGTTATTCACTTTTCTCATTGTCTACTTCGGTCAGGTAAGGCCTAGGTAGTCTCGGCACGATCGAATGTTCCGACAAAACGACTGATGGCTGTTCTAGCCTTTCTAACTGCATCCATGGCCTCATTGTATGTTTGGTTTACTTGCTCATTCTTTGTAGAATTTCTTTCTTGTTCCTTTAACTTATTTTCTATTTCGTCAATAGCACGAGTTAGTTCCGTTGCCCACGATTCCATTATTACTTATAATCGAATAATGTCCAAATATATACATACACTTCTAATGACTAACCAACTATACTCATAGATTCCCGGCGCTGTAGTGTTTTAACATATTATATTTACAATGTCACGATAATCTCAAATGAATACTAGTTTTGACTTTGACTTTGACAACGAATAGATAAAGACAGATAGACAGACACACACTCTAAAGGAGCATCTTAAATGAGTGGTAATATTTCACAAGTTATATTAGAACAGTTTTGCAAATGGTTTTTACAGTCGAGAGAACAATCTGCAACCAAGAACCAAACCTAGCATAGAAATACGCCCCTTATGGTCTGTCCATTCATCCCGTGGCATGCGCTTAACACCAACACCATAAGGGGTTATGAAAACGATTATTCTTCTTTTAGCAACAAGATTACGATTAACTAAGGTATGGGATCATCTAATCACACCAAAATATTAATTTGCAGTTCTGGTCTAAAAGTTAGATTAGGCTTATTGCTTTTTTCATTATTGTAATTAATTAATGTCTTATTGTACAATAATCTAGCCTAAATCAAACAAATCTTCTAGGAAACCTCCTCTCTTTCTTCTCCTTCCATTATACTTACTTGATGGGTATGTTGTGAATATATAATTCCATATATCGTAAGTTACTCTTTCTGAGCAGCAACAACAATATTTGATGTAGCAATAACAATATGATGATAAATGATTAACTAAACCGAGATACGGAATTGCTTCTAAATAATGTGATACCAAAGAAATTGCTCTATGAATTGCATTCCTCTCTCAATACATTCAATTTCTTCACATCAGAGATATCATTATTAATGTCTCCAATCATCCAATCAAAATCGTCAACGTCCTTACTATGTGATTTTTGAGGGCTAGGCATGTCTTCTTTGTCTGATACTTCTGGGACACCAGAGAAAGGCGCTGCTAATGTCAAACCATATTCATGATGCTGTTTTACTTTGTTTGTGACAGCAAATGCAGAGCCTACCAAACTGCCACTTACAAGTATAAGAGATGAGCCTATAATAATAGTAAAGAGAGCTGCCATTGTTGTTCCCTTGATAAGTATCATTACTACCATCGTCACCATCGATGATGATGCTATCTTTTTTAACAAATAGGGAGCATACTTCTATTAATGAGTAACTATGCAATAAACCCTTCTTATTAAATTCTATATGGAAAAAACTTACTCATTATTTGCATCTAATGGATATCGATTTGGAGCAACGGTCGTAAGAGATAGTTCTTCATATGAAGCATCTGTGCTCACTACCTACATAATAGTTTGTTGACATTATCCATTTTATTATAATAATACAAATAATACAAAGAGCAGTTACAACATTTAGTTAGTTGGTGTGTACATTGCAGCATTGCAGTTGTACATAAATATCGTAGTTGAAGCAACTTAATTTTAGCTCAAGCTTTTTATCCTTATTTTTTAGCTGCTAGACTGGTTTTATTTATTTATGAACATGAAGAATGCCACTACAACAACAACGGATATGAATATGATAACGTTATGTGACAAATGTAAAAAGAATGAAGTTCAGATTTACAATGATTGTGGTAACTGCTGTATATCATGCTGGTATGAGATGACTGATCCTAAGATATCTTAATCTTGATAGTAAACTTGAATACTGATCGATCAATTACTGCTTACCTCTAGTAAGTAAAAATGTTTCATTAGTTTTCATGGCTGACTTACTATACTTATCGATACTGTAACTAAACGCACAAATATCTATATAGTCAACGTAATTGAAATGTCAACAGCAAAAGAAGTAAAATGCGAAATATGCGGAACGACATTTACTACTCAACAAGAGGAACATAAGAAGTTAGAACATAAGGAGCATAGAGAACCATCTGGTGTTAGTTAGATAGATCGATGATTCTCATGGTCTGCTTTTTTATAATAGGACAAATGAATAAGTAATTGTTTAAAAAAGCAGCGGGGATGGGAACAACACGCAAGGGAAATCCCGCTGCTTTTTCGCATGCCCTAACCATCTATCTACCTAACCATCTTCTGCTTGCAGGCAGCTAGGATAATATCTAATGTCATCACAGCACCTTTGAATCCTATGAAACCCCAAAATCTTGGTTAACTTGGTTATCACAGAATGTACGTATATACTCACCGTCGAACAGGCAACAACCTGCATATACCCTCGTACCGTACATGTCAATGGCTAGCAATTGACAATAGATATAAAACGTACGAGATATATGCATAACATGCGTATTCATTAGGTTCTGCAAATGCTTCAGAATTGGGTTAACATAGTTATCTAAGACTAATAATCGAATGGCATTACACATTGCGTAACAATTAACAATGAAGAGAATTTTTGTGGTGGATGATGAACCTGACGTTAATCTAGCATTAAAGGTAACTTTAGAAGAAAATGGCTTTCAAGTTGATGCATTCGATAATCCTATCCTGGCATTAGACAACTTCAGAAAAGGAGTATATGATCTTTTAATTTTAGATATTAAAATGCCTAAAATGCATGGATTTGAGCTATATAGAGAAATAAGAAAGATAGATAGTCAAGTTAAGGTATGTTTTCTAACAGCAGGAGAAATGTATTATGGAGCTTATTCTGACATTTTCAATGAAAATCAATTTATCCGAAAACCAATAGAGAATAAAGAATTAGTAAACAGGGTAAATGAGATAATCAATTCATAATGATAATTATTGCTTGAAGAGGATAGGATATATAGATAATATCAACAAAGTTGGATTTTGTAATATAATGCTATTGCTATTAGTTACTTATTTATTGAATTTACGATAAATTGCTAATATATTGTTACACATCCTACATTGTATTCTCCCTTTTCAATAAGAATAATATCTTCTGCTAATTTTTCATTTGGATTTTCATAGCTAATTGCTGGAGAAACAGAATATTCTTTTGCACATTTATTGCAATAGTATTTAGTAAATCTATCTTCATAAATAACTATGCAAAGATATCTAAGTTGAATATTCAGAATTTTTTAGCCAAGCTGTGGTCTAGTATTATTTTTTATACTACATCAAGATTGAATCCACTATATCGTTATTTCTTCTTCTTCAATTAACACAAGTATAAAGTGCTCTTATATTATTATAATACTGTCTCACCAGTTCTCTTTGTTCCTATATCAATAGCTTCTGCAACATCATAGATGAAAATCTTGCCATCAGAGGATGAACCTCGACTTATAGTCTGCAATAGGTCGTCTACAATCTGCTTTACTTTTGAATCTGCAACTAGTACTTCAACCTTTATCCAATCTCCAAAATCTGGTGTGTATTCCATTACACCTGTGCCAACATGTTCTGGTTCATATTTTGAGCGGCCTCTGCCTCTGATGTTATAAAATGTCAAACCGCCA
>JBKOWU010000224.1:0-6331 GCA_046724555.1 Thermoproteota archaeon
CAACTGCCGTTTGCCTTGATACTTCTAGTGTTTGGTCCAACCTCTGGATTTATAATATCTAAATTAGGTTCATTGAAGCCAATAATATTTGGTACTTTTATAACTACTGCAGGTTTCATAGGTTTACTTATGTTTCATGGCACCGAGCTATGGGTTTCGACGAATCTAGCAGTTCTATCTACTGGACTATCATTGACAAGCGTGGGAGCTATGAATGTCATCATTTTATCTACTCCAAGGCAATTTAGTGGCATATCGCTAGGAATGAGTAGTCTTATGAGGATAATAGGCGCTGCTATCGGTCCAGCTTTAGCAGGAATGTATATGCAGATGCATCAATCATTACTGAACGTTAATGGAATATCTGGCTATTTTCCATCAGCAACTTCATTTAATATGATATTTATATCTGCGGTAGCATTTTCATTTGCTTCAATAGCATTAGCAATAGTACTAAGACGAAAGGTCATAAAAATGGCTATACCAAATTTAGCATAGACGAAGACTAATAAAATAAGTTTCAGAATTTTTTGTTTTTGTTTCTTTTATTATCAATATTCGTTTGAAATACAAGTATTCAAAAATACCTATAGCCAATTAAGATACCACATAAGGAGTTTGTACATCTGTTTCTAGTTAGCTGTATGCGAATATATGTTCAAGCTTTATATCAAATGTATCATGCAAGACACTGATTGTAAGTGCTGAAAAATTTTTACCGTATTCCACATGTTGAAAAATATAACTTAATTAGGACATACCCAGATATATTCACTAACCTATCATAAAGTTGATTATATTGATTTTATCGTCTAGGGTGAATTTGAAATTAGACCTGGACGGTTTGTAACTTTTTGGCGTATCGCAGTGTTGCAATAGCATTTAAAAGTTCTGTAGTCCTCAGGAAGCATTAGGGTGAACATGGGAACGGACGCAACCAGGTATGTAGACAAAGATAGCATGTTAGAAGATATTTTAGAAACTCAAACTACGTATGGTAACCACAGTCTAATTTTATATTCAGACCTGCTGATTTCAGGTATTTGTATTTGAATTATATCAAAAGATCATTGCAATCATTAAATGAAATAGTTCTTATGTTATCGTATTATCTTGCAGTAACAGATATCATTAATAATCTAAGGAATACAGGCATAGATATAGATAAATACAGAAAAGAAGGGTCAATTGTAATCGTACAATCAAAAAAAGCACACTATAGTTTAAGTCAAGAGTTTGTTGGAGTAATGATAATGACAAAATGCTGCTTAGGCGCTTAGACAAGCTGGGAAAGGCAGGCATAACCATAATTTCAGATATATTCCGAATTTGTGCACCGTATCTAGATAGCAATGAGCTATCCGTATTGCATATTAATAATAGGACAGATAAAATAACAAAAGATAAAGATAATAATAATAATCGACTAGCCCCGATATCTATCACTATAACTGGCAGATTGAAATTGAAGATTGTTTAATTTTCGTTAAACGAGCAGATGCAATCTATCTATATATATCTGCACCTGTCAATCTGTTAGTCGTTGTTATACACCGGTCGATCTCTTGTTACATTATTAAGAATTAAATCCTGTATTCCTGCCCTCCCATTGGTAGTGTGACACTAGGTTACCTTTTCTACACTCATCACCTTAGCTGTTCTGCTTAGGTAAATTTCTCAAATAGCACCTTCATTAATTTGTCTTATTTTAGCCAAGGCATAATCTCTAAGTTCTTTGTCCCATGCCATAGAGGCGAAAGAAGCTAATATTGTTAAGGCTTTTTCTCGATAAGAAGCCAATGCATCAATCGTATTTTTTTTGGTCTCTTTGTCCCAAGAGGCCATTAGCAATCCTGCTAGCATTTGTATCTGATATTCTTCTGTGCTCCACCAAGCCATAGACTTCTACGATGCCTTTAGCTCATGGCTAGTTTATATGTTAAGTATAACACTGTTTGCTAATTCTCTAAATATATCTATTTGCTATCGTGTGGAGGCCAATCTCTTGTTATATTATTAAGGGCTGGAGCCTGTATTGCTCCTTGAACCCATTTTAATGCCTCTATCTCAACCAGCGGACTATTGTTATATATAGGATTGTGGGATTTTTTAAATAAGTGTAGTATTGCAATATTCTTCATAGCATATTTACGCGATATATCCAACATTAGCGATGCCAAACAGTTTAGTTCCCATTAGATCTATTTTATATTCACCAATATCGTTATTATTATTGTTGAACACCTCTAATGAAGGGAAGGATTAAGGTATTACATCGCACTGAACTCATAAACGCGATATCAGACATCTTCTATAACGCAGAGCACAGAATAGATGTCTGTGGTAATTCTAGATTTCCATCATTAATCTTTTCTTTTGAATCAATTAGAATAGCAACAATGAATGCTAAAAATAGAAAATACACAAGGCAAAGGTATATCTTCGAAATTACACAGCAAAATATCAAGTATTGCAAGGATTTAATGAAAATTGCTGAGATACGTCACATGAATGAAACTGAAGCTAACCTTTTGCTCAACGAAAAGGAGTATTTAGGCTCTATAACTTTAAAGGAGCCTCATCAACAAGGTATCTACACTAATGTAAGAGAAATTGTAGAACAACAACAGAATATTTTTGAGGCTTTATGGAACAAATCAATACATGCAGAAAGGAAAATTAAAGAAATAGAAGAGGGAATAGTACATTATGAAACTAGAATAATTGAGGATGCTCTAGAGATTGTTAAAGAGATCAGTCGTCTAACTGATAGCTCAACTGAATTATGTACTTGTTTGACAGCTGGAGGAATGCAATATAGTTATAATCATTTTTTTGAGATAGAGAAAAAGTTATTGGATAAACAAAAGAAAGGTGAGCACAAAGGTATTAGATACATAATTGACATAGATAAAGGTAATGTAAATTTAGCTAAAATATTTCTTGACGCAGGCATCGAAATTAGATACCTTAAAAATCTGCCGCCGATGAGCTTTGGAGTTTCAGATAAGGAAATAGCAGCCACTATAGAAAAGATGGAGGGTGGCGAAAATGTTCAAAGTCTATTACTTAGTAATGAACCTGCGTATGTTAACCATTTTTATCACATATTTGAAGAATTATGGAAAAATGGAATTGATGCTAAAGTCAGAATAAGAGATATCGAAGAAGGTATTGAATCTGCTACCATTGAAACTATTCCAAGTCCTTCATATTCTATAAAACGAGCTTATGATTTAATAAATTCAGCACAGGATGAGGTATTGAGAATATTTTCTTCAGTCAATGCATTCCGCCGTCAAGCAAGATTAGGTATAATGCATTTATTCAAAGACGCATTAGAACGTGGTGTAAGAGTTAGAATACTAATTCCTGCTGACCAAAAGGAGATAACACAAATAGTAAACGAAGTAAGTTTGGTATTGCCTGAGCTAGAGATTGGAAGCGTCGATAAGAGTTTAGAAAGTACGGTTGGAATTCTAGTAGTTGACAGAAAAGAATCCCTAATTATTGAGACAAAAAATGATTCAAAAGATAATTCCTACGATGCAGCAGGATTAGCTTCGTACTCAAATAGCAAACCAATTGCTTCAGCCTATGCTTCTATATTTGATACTCTTTGGAAACAGACAGAACTACATCAAAAATTGAGCAATACGTACGAGCAGCTAAGAATTCAAAGTAAGATGCAAAAGGAGTTTATTGATGTAGCGGCTCATGAGCTAAGAACACCTATCCAACCTATACTTGGCTTAACCGGTATTCTTCGTCATAATAATACTGGCATAGATAAAACGTCAGCAGCAAAACAAGATGAACTATTAGATGTTATAATGAGAAATGCAAGGAGATTACAGAGACTTGCTGACGACATTTTAGATGTTACAAAAATTGAAAGTGAGTCACTAAACTTAAAGATGGAGTTTTTCAACTTAAATGATATAATAACTAATAGTGTAGACGATATAATAACAAACATTGCTAAGAAGAGCCAAGAACAAGAAGACCTTATAAAATTACTGTATCAGCCTTGCGATATATTACTAGAAGCAGACAAATCAAGGATAACTCAAGTAGTTTTCAATATTCTAGATAATGCCATTAAATTTAGCAAAGCAAATATCAATAAAGAAGGAAGGGTAGGAATTATAAATATTAAGGCTGAAAAGGCTGATGGCCAGGCTATTGTCAGTATAAAGGATACTGGAATAGGTATAGATTCCGAGATAATACCCAGATTATTTGAAAAGTTTGCTTCTAAATCTTTTCAGGGAACTGGATTGGGGCTTTATATTTCCAAAAGCATTGTAGAAGCTCATGGCGGTAGAATATGGGCTGAGAATAATAGTGATGGTAAAGGCGCAACATTTTCATTTAGTTTGCCACTTGCAAACAAATAGTAGATTTGGATAGCATAGGAATCGTCTTTGCAAACCTTTGTAAAGGTTCTGCATTGAAATATAATAATATTTTTGAATAGCAAGAGCTAAAGCAATGGAATTGCTAAGCAAAGGTGAGGGCAATCAGTCAGAAATAACAAAATATTACAGCTTGACAAATCCATTGTTTACAGAAAAGAACAATATCTAAAGATTGTTTTAAGATTTAGTAATCTATATCTGCAAGTGTTGTAATATAATACATCATAATGAGTCGTAGCATTCGGGACTAATAGAAGAAAACATGGCAATTTTGAACGTAAGGAGCCTAAGAATAGGTTTTCAAAATGAAGAGTAGGAATGTGAAAAGTTATTTGCCTACATGGTTACATAGAATAAATTCCAAAATTCTTTCAAAAATAACACTATTGGTTCTAATAGAAATTCTTCTAATTGTTGGCAGTTTTGGTATACTAGCTTATTTTCAATCTGAACAATCATCATTTGGAAATTCAATTAATATTGCTGGTAAGAATCGATATCTTACTGCTGATTTATTATTACAAACTGAAAAATACCTATATGGCTTATCCTCTTCTCCTGATGCCTCCCAACTAAAAAATGCTGTGAGCAGCTTAGAAAGTAATATTATGACTTTAAAACTGGGAGGAAAGATTTCCGGTGTAGATCTAAAACCTCTTCCTTCAAATCTTTTAGGTCTCTGGAATAACGTTGATAATAGATGGAATATTTACAAAACTTATGTGACAAATAGGCTCCTTACATTACCACGTGAAGCACGAATCACTACCACAGACCAGTCGCTAGACGGGAAAGTAGCCGAACCAATGGCTTCCAACCTGATTGAATCTTCTGATAGATTGGTCACGATTCTAGGACAACAAACAGATAAAAACACGCAAAACCTAATGCTGTTACAAATCATGTTTGCTATTTTAATTATTGGAATTCTGGTACTAATTTTGTATCTTGTCAAAAGAATTCTCAAACCAATCTCTGCTCTGACTCAAGCAACATCTAAAGTAAAAAAGGGAAATCTTGATGTGTCAGTCAAGCAGAGAGGTTGTGATGAGCTTTCTATTCTTGGTCAATCTTTTAATTCCATGGTGGATTCTATAAGAAAATATAGCAAAAAACAAAAGGAATTAACAAAGCATCTTGAAGAAGTGAATGAAGAACTTAAAGGTAAAGATCAATTAAAAGATGAATTCATAAATATAGCAGCTCATGAGCTTAGAGCACCAATACAGCCAATAATTGGCTTATCTGAAATAATACGTTCTAGAAGATCTAGATCAAGGAGTTCAAACATAGGAGGAGGAAAAACTGGTGATGAGGAATTCTTAGATGTCATAGTCAGAAATGCAAAAAGACTACAATCTCTCTCAGAAAATATTTTGGATATTACAAAAATAGAGAGTAGAACTTTAAAGCTAAATAAAGAGAAGTTTAACATCAATGAAAAGATAAGAACTGTTATAGTTGATATAAAATCAAAAGAAGAACAACAAGATGAAATAAAAATAAGCTTTGAGTCAAAAGCAGATCCGATTGTTGTAGAAGCCGATCAACTGAGAATTTATCAGGTTGTATCAAATCTGTTGGCCAACGCTGTAAAGTCTACGAAGAAAAGTTTTGGTAGCAGCGATAGTGGCAGTAATAATAATAGTAGTATCGCCGATATAGGCGGCGACACTATAACAGTGTTTACAGCTATAAGGAAGTCTAGTACCTATGCAAAAAATGATGATACTAGCAGCATTAGTAATCGTCATGATGATGAAGTGATTATTAGCATTAAAGACAGAGGCACTGGTATTGATCCTGATATACAGGATAAATTATTTTCTAAATTTGCGACTAAATCAGACACAGGATCAGGATTGGGGCTTTATATTTCCAAAAGCATTGTAGAAGCTCATGGCGGTAGA
>JBKOWU010000186.1:0-2428 GCA_046724555.1 Thermoproteota archaeon
AGTAGCCGTGGCAATATTCCTAATTATGGGTACTGGAGTTTTGACTAACGGTAATTTTAGCAGAGACCAACCTAATCAGAATTCATTAAAAAATTCACCACAGCCAATCAATCTTTCGATCAAAAACGTCACTGCCAAACCTATTGGTAGTAAAGCAGCTGATGTTCAGATAGTATTTGATGCCTATAATCCAAATAAGGGAACTGTGATTTTAGAAGCCATAACTTATAACCTCTTTGCAAATGGCATTCATTTAGCTTCTGGCGATATCGGGGCAAAGCTTGAAGGATTCATAGCATCACAAGAGGGAGTTTATCCTATTATTGGCAATGGCACAGTAACCTTAAAAGATACGCAGGCCATACAACAGGCTAACATGACTGCTGATGGATGGAGTAAAGTAATCAATAGTAAAGCAAACTATTTAGTAAATGGAACATACTCCTATAAGCAGACATCTAGCTTGCAAGCAACTGGAGAAGACAAGGACTTTAAATTGACGTTTCCGTGAGCGTTTTTTTATTATTACGATATTGGACCATATTGTTCAATGTATAATACGTAGATGAGCCAATAAATGACGTATAATGCAATAATACATGAGCGTTAATAACCCCTAATACAAATCAAGCTATCCAGATGACTTCTTTTTTTCAAAGCCCAATAGACTTTCTAAAGAAAAATTCGAAGGTTTCTTTTGTCTAGAGTAGCATCGCTCATAATACTTGCATTGTAAACATAAATCACATGGCTCCACAATAGGAACTTTACTTTCTCTCAGAAGCATGCTTAATATTCTTGCGCGTCGTATAATCTCTTCAAACATTCTATTGTTTTTAGTGATTGAAAATTGTACAGTTTCCCCTTTACCAGTGATATAAATAAGGATACCTTCAGTTTTGTTGAATGCAAACAGACAGGCATTTAGATAGAGTAGATCTCTAGGATGAGGAATTTCTGGAAGGCTGCCTACAACTTCAAATCTCAAAATAAATTCATCATTAGATATAACGTCCGCCGTGACTCCAAGTGTCAAATTATCAACTTTGTATTCACCATTTACATTATTGAACGAGCGTCTTATGCCATTCTTGAGCAGAATGGATATCTTCGTGGCATTGTCTGAAGGAAGAGGATCTTTACGTTCATAATATGACAAGCGTGTACAGCGTGAAGCTTCAAGAGCATGTATTATACTAGGATCGCTCTTGTTTAAGTTCGTATAAATGTCTCCATCTGCTTCTTCAAATGTCTTTTCTATCATTCTTTTTATGTCTCTATCGCCTAGCATAGTATACAGTTTAGCATTTGGAATTATATATACTTGGAAAAGTAAATGTATTTAAAAAGCAAATTTTGATGCAATTACGATACACATCATCATAATAACCATATCAACATCTATAAAATATATATGGTATCCAACTATTTTTTGATGCTAGAATTACTTGTGATGTAACCAATTAGATTTAAAAACATTGTCATGCATATAATAGTCATAGTCCTTATGGGAGAAAGGAAAGGAGATGAACAAAAAAGTTGGCAATAGAAAAATAAGAAAAGCGTAGATAATGCAATACTCTAAAAATTAAATTTAAAAACCTGATCTAATTGGATCTTCTGGCTTCATCAATTCACGCAATAGGGTCGTTGCATAGGATCCTTTTGGTAATTTAAAGTGTAGTGTAAGTGAATTCATATAAGAGAAATCCTTACACCAGAGTGATACTTGTCTGAATCCTCCAGGTGCACTCAATTCTTCCATTTCCTTTATGTAAAAGTCTTTTTCTGTTATAGTTTCCTCCTTCATAAGCCTTCTTGTTATGACTTCAAATCTTCCCTTATTAGGCTGAAAAGTATACCCCGATAGCCGAACAGCAGGAACTACATCTGAAGTTAAATCTTTATGAGAGTCATACTTACGTATCTTTCCAAAAATTAACTGGCCTTCCATTTCGAAACATAGATCACCTTCCTTACATGCAGATATATCCTCTCCATCTAAAATTGCGACGCTTAGACAGTTGTTGAAAATATATGCCTGATAAGCCTGAACAAATAATCTGCGGATGACAATTGGTATGGATCGCAATGCAGCCACAGGCTCTCTGCCATTTGCCAATGCCGACATTACTTCGTATTCAATATCCATTCCTTTCGGAAGTTGTTTAAGAATTTGAGGGTAATTTTTTGGATCACGACTTTTTTCCCTGATTTCTCTGGTTCTTGGAGAATCATATTCTGAGGTATGAGACAATAGGAGTTCTATAGCCTTTTTAAAATTTCTCTTAACAATTTCTCTTCCTACAAGGTGAGTAATTAGTCTCTTGCTGCCAAATCGTTGTAGCCCATAAAAATTTGCAATATTTCTTATTTGTGGGACAAAATCAGAAATATCAGAAGATTTTGTGTTATTAACAGTAATAGT
>JBKOWU010000307.1:0-5192 GCA_046724555.1 Thermoproteota archaeon
GATTTTAGATTACCTCAAGTTCATACCTTGCCACCACTTCCAGAGATCATTACCTTTTATCGTAGCCTACCTGATAGTCATAGGAAACTGCACATGATAGTAGAGAAGGCATCAAAAGGCATATTTTGGGATGAAGATTTACAACAAGAGTACGAGACTCGATATATTCCCCTCAGGGAAGCCGCAATGTCATCAGCAATGAAATCTCTTTCCATTCATGAAATTAGTGGCTTAACTGTTGCCATAACTGAATCTCCAAGAATACTGTCTAAGAGCTTGTTAAGCGAAAGAATATTTGAAGAAAAACCAAATGTAATAATTGCAGTTTTATATTCCCCAGATGGGAGAGTAAGTATTAGAAGAAAAGCTAATACAGATATAAAATGTGACAAAATTGCTCATAGACTGAATGGTGGAGGTCACGGCTACGCTGCAGCTGGAATTATAAAGGATGATGTAGAGCAACTTCTTACAACGTCAAAAGTAGTAAAAGAATTACAAAACATTCTAAAAGATTCACAATTAAAGATAAACCTATAATATTAAAACCTCAATGTTTTTGATGTTAACATAACAACAAAAGTCATAGCAACAATAAAAATGAAAGACATGGTTCACATATATAAAATAGTTAATGACTAGGATTGTAATTCGTTGGGAGATCCAGATAGATTGACGACCGTTGCAGCTTGAAGAACTAGTAGTGTAAGCAACATTTCATATGTTGAATCAATTTTTATATCTCAGCATATCTATTGACAAAATCAGTATGACAGTGTGTGGCTGCCGATGTATAAAGTGTAAGAGCCAACAGCTTGATAGCTTTAAGTTCGTTGCCAGTGATGGTTTTGATGATATGCACCATACATGTTTATCATGTGACACGCATTTTAGTCATGTTGATGGAGAAACATATAACACATGCCAAGCATGCAACTATTTTAGGCAGATATGAACTGATATCAAGTAAATAAGCAAACAAGCAAGTATAGTATATTCCAACACGCATAACTTGTCTAAGTTACCCTTAAAGGTGAAAAGCAAAATCTTATAGGAATATATCATAATATCTGCATATTATTATGATTAACCGGCCTGGAATTGGAGCAATCTGGAAATAGGTTCATAAATGATGAGAGCTATATAGTTCAACGATGGATAGTACTCTAAAACCAATAATCAAACTGCAATTGCTATTTATTGGAGCCAGCCTTGGAATTAGTATATTATTGACATATTTGTTTGGATTTATAGTTGGAATTGCTCTGAATATCGTAATCTTCATCGGAATTATATTCTATATCAGGAGAAGACAGATGAAGGCACTGCGGACTTTTGGATTTAGTGATGAACAGGCAGGTCGAGGATATGCAAACTCAGCCGTAAAACTGAAGTATATGTGCTTATCATGCAGCGCTGAGTTCAATGGTTCAAAATGCCGTAAATGTGGTTCGAAGATGAAAAAGCCGGTCTTTTAATTTGACTCATTTTACATGATAAGTTTGTTTAAAGAATCTCGTCGGTATAGGGTTTAGACCATGTAATGATGAGAAATTGGCATCCAATAACTGAAATGAAGCAGCAGTACAAGAATTCAAACAATCCACACTATTGCATAGCAAATGTTATAAGATATGACTTTTAAGTTGTGCTACATATGTAAAATGAGATCATCAAACGACTAAAACTTCAATTAGTTAAATATGCATATCCTATGAATGATGGCGGTTACAATATAATGATCCTGTTTTTTACAAGTCCTATTGGCCTGGGTCATGCTAGCAGGGATATTGCAATTGCTGAAAAACTAAAAAAACTAAAATCAGCCCACAATGAAATTCTTTTCGTCAGCGGAGCAGGAGCTTTCAACTTGATCAATAATAACTCCTATTCTGCATTTAATCTTTACAAGCCTATAAATTTTTATGTTCGTTCAGGAGAGCTTAAGAAACCTTTCACATGGCTAATAAAATATCTTTCATATTATAAAAAATGTAAGACTGCGGCAGAAGAGTTTCTTGTCAAACATGATCATCTGATAGTCAGTGATGAGGATTTCGCTTCCATTGCCATTGGTGAGAAGATGAATCGAAAGCGTATTTTAATTACAGATATAACAGAAACTCGCTTCACAAATGGGATTGTATCAGTATTTGAAACAAGAATGAATAAAATAATGCAAAGGATGATAGATAAATGTACTCATGTCATTATCCCGGATTATGGCGATAATAGTGATAATCTTGTATATGTGGGGCCGATAGTTCGAGAGATGAGTGCTGATCGGAATACACTACGTAAGAAATTCGGCTTTAATAAAAAGACAATTATACTTAGCAGTGGTAGTACCGACGCAGGAATACACCTTGTCACAAGATCGCTAGAAGCATACAGAAGACTCAAAACAAAGATGGATATCGATCTTGTGCTTGTGGGAGCTCCAATAGAAAACTTGACCTATTCCTCTGACTTTCGTAATGTAGGCCTCGTAAATAACTTACATGAATATATTTATGCATCAGACCTTGTAATTTCTCTTGCTGGACGCTCAACCATGGACGAATCAATTGTGTATGGAATACCTGGAATTTTTATTCCTATAAAAAACCACTTTGAACAGGAGGATTGTGCAAAGCGGCTAGGATATAAATATGAAGATATTTTTAAGATTGA
Source organism: Thermoproteota archaeon (assembly GCA_046724555.1). Classification (GTDB taxonomy): domain Archaea; phylum Thermoproteota; class Nitrososphaeria; order Nitrososphaerales; family Nitrososphaeraceae; genus JAFAQB01. The sequence goes on from JBKOWU010000307.1 coordinate 2,674, forward strand.
ACGTCTTATCGAAGAGAAATTAGATTCACCAGGTAGAGGAATAATACAAGCAAATGGTGCCGAAAAAGCTGCTAAATTGATTTTGCAATCACTTTGACCCGAATTGTTATGACTCAAACCGATGGATTATGCACTGTTTATTTATTCAAAACTGAAGATGTATAGATGCTATAAACTGTTTTAGAACCTTAAGACCAGTCTAATTTAGAAAGAACATAAAAAGAACGTAAAAATATCACATATTCTAAAGTTAGGTTGAGCTTATGTCTTTTTAGTTTAGTTCTCAAGCATCCAAATAATAATGATCATCATAGCATCAATTTTTATGTGGGTGCTTCACAAGCCCGAGATTTGGTTAGTTATGAAGGTTATTATACCTAGAAATCTAGCTAATATATACGATTGAATAGCAAATCAGAGAATTGCACTCTAAGTGAGCACGGTTTATGTAATGGAATCGAGATAGTATCAATAACTAACGATTCAAAAGCAACCAAAGTTTGTAGTTGCCATTGTCATAATAATATGTATAATCTAATTAAGAACACAATAGCTGTAGCTATGCAAAATAATGGTTTGTACAATGGCAGTTGAGATAGTCTTTAAAATTAATGTATAAACATACCTATAGATGAGAAACAGCATTGTACAAACATTGCAGTTGTAATCAAAGTTACATTAGCTATTCCCTATCTTCTTAGCAATAGATATTAAAAACATACAATGAAATCATATGTCTAGCTTGTTCGGTTTGCCCATGTAATCACTGTAAATGTACTTACTGCCGAGCCTATCATCCCAGCTATTACTGCTCCAATCACTGATTGATTTACGAACGTTGGCATGAATTCTTTAAACCATGCTGCAATACTTGGCAAGGATAGATATCCCATAAATCCTATTCCAAATCCAAGTATCCAAAAGGCGAAAACAGCAATTCCCCTAGACAAATGGCCCTCCCCTTATATTGCGTACCATGTCAGCAAGTCCTATGGGATTTTTAATTACCTTGTATAACTGTTCCATCAGTTTGGATATTGGGATTTGATAATAAACATGATAGTCAAATATTATAAATACAACATAGATCATAATTGGATTTCTGTATGGACTTATTCTTTGTCTCACATGGTAAAATTGCCTCAATATCCTTATCAAAGATAGACATATCTTTTACAGAGCATCAATGAAGTTATATAATAATTTAGTAAAATTTATACAACGATATATTTGCATTAAGGTCTAATATCTACAAAACCTGCAACATATCTTTATATCACGAGCACATATAGCGATACTATCTAAAATACTATTTTGTGAATGTTTATACACTCATTAACACTTCTAAAATGAAGGTAGCATGTATCTGCAAACATACATACATGCGTACAAACAAACAACAAATACTATGAGCGTAAATGTATAAATAAAAATAGATGTGCTACAGACACAAAGCAATTAGCTAGTACAAGGTGGTGTGCACATGAATGGCCATGCATACAAACATACAACAACACTACATTGTACTTTTATGGCTAATTGCTTTGTGCAAATGTACATTATCATTAAGAATATTTAGATGTAGTGCAAGTCAAGCTATATTTTTAGTATAGTTTTTGTAATGCAACTTTCTAAAGCTTAGATGATGCAGAGGAATGGCCGCTATTATGAAACAAGAACAAATACTATATTGTACTCAAAGATAGTGGTTCTTAGGTGCATTAAGTAATTATTCATTAAATTAAGAGGTTGGTTATTACCTATTGTATGTATTGGCTTATTAGCATCGACAAATCATGAATATTTCAGTTAACGTTTTATAGTTATAAACTCAATAGTATACTCTGGATGACCCCTTGACTACAGATGCATCATCAGATGCTATCAGTGGGAGGACTGTGGTATTATATGGTGAGCAGAATGTAATTAAAAGCGAGCTAGAGTTTTTCTCTAGTTCAAAGAAAAAAATAGATACATGTATGAATTATACAAGGCCCCCATTAGCAATTACAATTGATCCAATCAGGAGTGCATTTGTTGATGCAAAGAAAAGACACGTGAAATTAAGGTATATAACAGAGATCACTAAAGATAATATTTCTTATTGTAAGGAGTTGATATCTTTTGTAGACGAGCTAAGACATTTAGATGGAATAAAAGGAAATTTTATGGTAAGTGAATCAGAATACCTTGCTCCTATAATTTTATGTAAGAAAGGGAAAATAGCATCAGAGATTATCTGCAGTAATCAAAAGGAAATTGTAGATCAAAATCAATACATGTTCGAAACTCTGTGGGATAAGGCCATATCAGCAGAACAGAGGATAAAAGAGATAGAAGAGGGCATAGCAGATCATTACCAAACAAGATTTTTAGAGAATCCAAATGAAGTATCAGAGGAGATAAAAAAGACAATTAACACATCAGAAGATGACAGCTGGTCAATATGCTCAACTTTTGATGGATTGCTAATGCTGACTTACAATAAAGGCTTTGAACAAATGCAAGGAAGACTATTG
>JBKOWU010000330.1:0-10641 GCA_046724555.1 Thermoproteota archaeon
TTTAGTCAATGCAATAGCAGATGATGGATTTGCAAATGATGTTGTAAGTGGAAATTCCCATAACCTATTGTTTTGGGATTTGTTCTTTATAACAGATTATTTAATTATGGCTTCTGCATTGTTTTGGTATAACAGATTTCATATATCAAATGAATTAAAAAAATCAAGCAGGATTAAATTATGATTGTTACTAGACTTATCTTGCCATGTGTATTTTCACACTAGCTGCAATATGGGAAATACTTCTAGATGTGGGTCATCATAGTCAATACAGCATCGATTAACCTCTTTGCTACATTTTCTTCTTAACTGTGCCAAAAAGTAACGTATAGCCACAGGTAGGACATTCTTGAGACCTTAACGATGTTTTTAGCCCATTAATGGCTGTCTTGCTAAAAAGTTCGGCGCCACATTCCACACAATAATATCTTAAAATGTGATTTACCATGAGGAAATCTCTATCATAAATAGTAGCTAATAAACTGGAGATAGATGTGGTCAGGTTTACAACATGTATCTTTATGGGTTGATTATTTAATCATGTGGATTTATTGTTTAAAACGTTGGAAGCTAATAGCAAAGTTGCAATAGTCATAGGAGCAAGTAGCGATATAGGATATGCTACTTCTTTAGCATTATCAAAAGCTGGTATAAGAGTGGCAGTTGGAGCAAGGCGCTTAGGTAAATTACATGAGCGAGAAGTACTACCCAAAAAACGAATAGCAGAGGAAGATTATAACACTACAAAGGAAGAACAACAACCAATTGCTGAACAATTAGCTTAACTAACATCATCTAAAATACAATCATATTTATTAACATAGTAATTCAATTTGCTAACTATACTAACTAATCTGGCATTAAATATGCTATAAGGATAAAAATTACTATCATATTATGCTATGGTAAGTGAGATGTTCGACTCTATAAAAAATAAGTTTCAATTCAAATTCAAAGATAGAACATATGCTGCTAATATTTTAGCTGCAGCATTACAGGATTTTCTAGGTAAAGACAAGGAAAGTAGTGGGAATGTGACTGTATTGGGTGTTCCACGTGGTGGAGTTCTAGTAGCAGATATAGTGGCAACAAAGCTCAAAGCTTTAAATTTTGATATTGTTATACCAAGGAAACTAAGAATACCACATAATGAAGAAGCCGCTTTTGGCGCCATTATGGGCGATGGTACTGTTTATGTTGATGATAGAATTGTTAGAGATTTAGATATTTCAGAAGAGTATATAGAGAAAGAAAAAGAGTTTCAGCTACAAGAGATAAAGCGTAGGTCTGCTCTTTATAGAAATAAAGAGGAGTTCACGCAACAATCAATACAGACCAAGATTAATGGTAGAACAATAATCTTAGTAGATGATGGAGCAGCCTCAGGTGCTACTGTTATAGCAGCAGCTAGGTCCATTAAGAAGAGTTTAAATGTAATACAATGCTGAGATATGTACTTGTTGCATTTGTCATGTCAGTACAATCCTTCGTAATTTCAGGCATACATCCCCAAATTGCAAGAATATGAAATAACATAGTGGTACAATGTATTTGGTTCTTAATCTTATAATTTGCTCTAATTTTTTTGCTGTTTCTATGTTAATAGCTATTGCAGCTGTCCTAGTAGTTAGTTGAAGACAAGTATAGAGTTAGTAATACTTTGTATGGCTCAATATTACGTACATATAAACTCATACTTAGAGTCTAGGGCAATTTGTATAATGAACCTGCAAACCTGCGAATTTCACATTATTTTTGAATTGTCGTGACATCTATGAGAATGATTGATAAATCGCAAGAATACCCACTGAGGTTAGTACAGCTAGGCAAACATCATAAAGGAGGAGGAGTAATGTAAAACACTGTCAGGTAAACCCAAAGATGAAGAATGATAAGAAAAGAATATTGCTTGTAGATGACGAACGCGATATTACAATTGCCTTTCGCATGGGCCTGGAAAGTAATGGATTTATAGTTGATGCATTTAATGATCCTCAAGGAGCGTTATCAAATTTCAAAGCTGGGTTATATGATCTACTGCTTATTGATATAAAGATGCCAAAAATGAATGGTTTTGAATTATATCAAGAGATAGAGAAAATAGATAATAGAGTAAAGGTTTGCTTCATTACAGCATTTGAAGTATATTACAAATCATTAAGGGAACTGTTTCCTACCATGAACGTAGATTGCTTTATTAAAAAACCAATTACAACTGACGAGCTAGTAGAAAGAATAAGTACAGAACTTGGTGCTTCTTAAGTCAGTGTTGCTATGTAGTTAGCAATAAATACTAGGTGACTAAAAAGCAGCTCAGACATAAGAGAATGGTATTTTGGTTTGAAGGGTATACATGCTATTTTAGAATACCAAGTGAAAATATATACGGGAGACCATTAGCAGCTACAGTATTATTTAATATGCTTCAAGGGCTTGTATCAGCTCGTGCCCTGACATAACAGGGTTTGATTTCATTCTTTTACCAGTGCAAATATATATTTAAATAAGAATCCAAAACCAGCTGTATATCATACGATGTATGGCATTAGTATTGGATCATCGATACTCATCACCGCAATCCCCGATTTTCTCAAACAAGTTGTTTGACTTTGTACATATTGCATCTATATTATTATAATCTGATTTATCCAAACGAAAGTTTCTGTGATCAGATATTCCAGGTCTAACACCAATAATAACACCTGCTACTGCAGACTTGTCAAGGATATATCGGGTTGCTACATTTGCAATACTAACATTATACTTTTGTGCTATTCTGTTCAAAGTTGTCAAAAGTTCTTGAAACAAAGCCCAACCACCCCACGCATCTATCATTTTCTTGTATTTTCTTAAGCTTAGTGTATCTAAGTCAGCTGTAGATGGTTGTTGTGTCCTTCCCAAATATCTCTCTGACACAAGCCCACCAGATACACTCTCATATGCAAGGATACTGATATTGTATTTCAGGCAAAAAGGTATCATCTTTACTTCTAGTCTACCAAAATGATTCATTGTCTTTGCTGGATCTACCCAAATACTACTTCATTATCATTTAGGGTCTCAATACTTAGAGGCACATCATTGACCGGTCCTTCTTTCATTGTTATTGTGACAGTTCCATTATACACTGTATTCCATTATTTGGCATGGACATGTCAGCTCTCATCATTAACCTTTCACTATCACGATATAAAAAATATATAAAAAATGCTTATAATAATTCTGAATTTTGTTATTATAAAAAAATCTAAATGTGTCACGGAAGGAATATTTTCTAGTTTTAAACAATCATTACAATTTTCCTCTTCGTGCACTTGGCAGATCATGATATAATATTCCTTTTTGTGACTCTTCTATCATTTTTAGTTCTGTTAATTTTGCCTTGAACTTGGAATGTCTTGGTCCTATCCTTAATTTGTACCCGCAACATGGACACAACAATTCTTCCCACTTTATGAATAAATTACAGTGTTGACAACGTTTGTGTCCATTAGCATAACGACCCACAACTTTATGGCGTATACATATTCCTTTACAAGGCATTTTCTCACGATTTTTATATTATAACATTCATAGACAAGACAAGATTATTAATTTAGACTAACCATGTTAACCCAGATTTTTAAATTATTTAACGCTTATTCTCTACATCTGCGTCATAGATTACTCTAGTACAATTCCAAACAAATAGCTGATTATAAACATGTTATCAAAATTTGATTTGCTCGCACAATGGATGAATAATAAATATAGGGTTGGTCATTAATGGAAAAAGGCAGATAGTTTATTACAAGATCTTTTCATTGAAATGATATGTCTTATCGTGAATATATCGCATTCTTAGCATACTGAATCTCGTCTTTCAGCTTGTTTAGTTGCTCCTTTACTTCAACAGCATATAATTTTTGGTCCTCATAGGTAATTTTCAACATCTGAACCTCGTCTTCTAAATCCTCTATCTTATTTTGATATGATCCATTATGTCTTGGTGCTTCTACATCCTGTGTATTTAGAATGTCCTCTCTATATGATCTAAGTCCAATTAGGGTGTTTTCCATCTCTTCTCGTTCTTTAACCAGCATGAGCAGGTCTGATTTTGCCCTTTCACAATTAGACTTCCACTTCTTTACTTCTTCTTCTAAGACCTGAATCCTATTTCGGTATATGTTATCAGGCAATTTACTAATAAGGCTGAAATATTCTCTAAAATCCTTCTCTTTGCAAAGATTGATTATTCAGGCAAAAAAAGTTATCAATACTAAATTTAGCTAAGCGTTCCACAGACATTTAAAAACAAGGATCTGACATGGGAATTGATAACCTTTTCTGGTATAGTTTGTACGTCAATGAAAATCATAACAATGAGGCAATAATTAGTATAAGTGAAAAAATACCTATGTTATGTACTTTTAACGTTCTTCTTATTATATAATACATCTGCTTGTAGTTGTCTTTAAGGTTTTGCGGTAACAATAATAATCTCAAAACACTAGGTTTATCGTCCCTCTCAAGGATAGTTTATATTGTGTAACTTACCTTCTCTTTTAAATAACAATATTCAACTTTAATTATATCCAAAGAAATCAGAATGATTAGTTTACAATGCCAGATCCTAATGCCAGACGCCTGTTGTGGTATCTGTTCGCTGGTTCGAAAGGTGGTAATAACAGAATAAGGATTATTGAATTACTAAAGGAACGTCCATATAATATTAATCAACTTGCGGAAGCATTAGGACTTGATTATAAGGCAATTCAGCATCATATTGTAGCACTAGAAAAGAATAACCTAGTGAACAAAATGGGCGAAAAATATGGCATTTTGTATTTCATTTCGAATTACCTGGAAGCCAACATAGAATCATTTAACGAAGTAAGATCAAAGATAAAAAAATGAAGTTATTCAACGATATTGGATTGTATAGTTAAGTCTTATAAAATAATATGGAATAGATCTGGAAAAAAAGTAAATAAGAGAAGCCAAACTGATTTCCTCTTGCTATTAAATGGATATTCTAATGGGTATAATTGCGGTTATAGGACTGACAAACATCGGAATTCTAACAGCTTTGCTTATTATTTATTTAAGAATATACAAGAACATTAAAGCAACATTCACTATAGGCCTCGTCTTTTTTGTAGCCCTGCTCAAGTTACATAATATAATTGCTGTATATGCTTACTTTGCAATGGAGCAATTGTATGCAATAAGGTTGTTGCCATATCTTATAGGAATACATATTGCAGAATTGGCTGGATTATCAATACTCCTCAGAACTACGCTACTGTAGATTGCAATTTACGATTGAACACAATTTCGATGTATACCCACTCGATTCAGTTCACTAATTTTGAGTTTTATTGTCAATCGACAAGCGGTCAAGATGTGTAGTGAATATAGGATAAAGTATAATTTGAGTATTAATATAAAATTTGAGGGTGATTGTTTGTTGGTAAATAACAATAACAATAATAACGATAATAATAATTGCTTAGGCAATGCGGAGGAGGTCGTTAACAAATTCTAATGGTAGTGGAAACAATCGTATTAGTCTCAGTCCTTGCGGGACAGCATACTTCCTATACTGCCGGTCTTTATATCATATTTATCAGGAACAGCTGCCAATGAAGCCAAAAATTCACAAGTGAAACTGGAACAGCAAGCTATGGCTTCTCCATTATTCATTAACAATACAGTAAACGAATCATTGCCAATAACCGCTGCGGTTACAAAAAAAAGCTGCTTCACAAGAATATCACAAATTCAAGTGAGCAAGTGTATTCTGTTTGATTGCCGCGGCCATGAGGTAATATATATGTATATATAGATATTCGACAAATAAGTTAACTTGTTTGTAAATGCGTTTAGAGTGAATGTAACCGTAAGATTCTTTATATGCTAAATTTATAGTCCTATCCCCTTAATGCTTTTTAAATATTCATTTATAGAATTAGCCATATCAAAATGCAATGCTGCATCAAAATAATCCCTTTTTTCGTACATGATACGTATTGGTCAATTTCTTGGTTGAATGCATTGCTATAAAATGGTCTTAGTTTAGCACTCCTTCTCTACTTTCTAGATTCATGAAACCATCGAGTTCTTTTTTAGTTTTTTGTGAATATCTTCAAGTATTTTATCCCTTTCATCATCAGTCATGTTATAACACATTAATCATTCATGCTCTGGTATAGGATTTTTGGGATAATTCAATAGGTTTTTTCACTCATTAGATAATCCTTTTAAAATTCCCAAAACGATATATTGAGTTGTTGGATAGCGATATTCAAGTTTATTTGCATTTTAGGGGAACTTACCGGGATCATCTGCAGTGAAGCCATTACGAAAGATTTAAACCTTAAAAACTCATTCGTGATGATATTATTTGAATAAAGATAATGATGAGCATATGAAAGATGATAATAACGACCTAACCACGGGAACCAAGAGACAAAATAATATCTTAAGTTTGATTGACAGTTTCATAGAACAGATATTTCACTTGAAAAGAAGCCTCACGTTGATTTCTCTCTCTGCAATAATCTTGGCATGTCTTGCAATAGCACTTTCAATATTTTTGTTGAGACATCCATCATTCTTCGTAGTCCTTGAAATGGAAGATGAATTTGGTCTAGTTCTGAGCATATTGTTGGCTGCAATAATTATTATTTCTGCGATATGGATAGTAGCAGGTATAAAACAATATCGCTCTATCAGTTCATGGGGTAAGAGATATAATGACTATGTGAAACACAAAGAGGCTTTAGATAAAAAATTTGCAACAGAATATGATTTACGCCAAGATCATAATCAATAACTTATCATCATAAACCGGGATTATGTGCTTCATGTGATTTATTTGTTATTAAATTTTGTTACTATTATATTATATTATCTTTCTCTGTATCTATCTTCTGTGTAATTGAGTTCACGCATTTTTAATTTCAAGGAAATCAAACCCTTTCTGAACTTCAAGAGCAAGATCTCTAAATAAGGATCTGCATATGTCAGAATATACTCTTCTACAAAGAGAAAATACCATTTTTCGTCGTATATCGAAGATAGATAGTGGAATTCAATGGCTAGTCACGTTTAAAGAAAGCACTTATAACTTCTGAATTATTGTCCCGTATTACTTATACAATTTCAGACCAATCAACACCAGTTACATATTCCATAGTTGTGATATTTTCTAGCAATTTATGCAGCCCTTCAGTATTCTTGTAAATAACATGAGCAGAAACATTATGCATTGAATTAATCCTAGTATCGCATAATGTGATATTATTTTCATATTTCTTAATATTTTGAGCTACTTCTCTTGATTTGCCTTTATCGACATTGACAATTAAATCTCCTACTCTACCACCAAATGCTTTATAATTAAAAGTGTAGGTTCTCGTTAGCATAGCATTTTCAATTCTTGCTCTTCTTCTTTGTAGTGTAGAGAGTGGAATATCTAGTTTCTTGGCGAGAGTGAAGCTGGGTCGTTTAAAGCTGAGAGATTATTTTGATATTGGTGCTGTCAAGTAACTTTGATGTTTGTTTGAGCCATATCATTGTTTAATTTTACAATTGATGAGCTGGTGCCAATATTCCTGTTACGTCCCATAAATATGAATAATATATGCAAATACTGAGATATTTTCGCCAATGGTCAGATGTATTGCGTCTTTTTGCAGAATTGCCATTCCATAATTATCGATTGTCGATTTGGGGGATAATCTGCAAAGTTTTCACGATAGGCTTTATCATCAGTAAACTTATCTGCTTTATTATAGTCATCTGTAAAATCTTCATTATATGAGTCAGTGAACCTTTCTTGTACATATTGCAGGTCTACTAATGGCAGAGGTACGATTTTATGTTACTATCATAGATCATTATAGAATGATTGGGCGTAAACCCATTTTACTGGTAGATGATTCAGTTGAGTCTAATGAGGCAAGTGACCTGTTCAGAAGATCTGGTATTGAATACACAGAGTATAATATTAAGAAATTTGAAGAAAGCTGTTGTGGTGAGCTGCCATCAACTAAGGCACCTTCAGTTTTTGCTGTTGAAGGAGTGTTCAAAGGTTTAGAAAAAATTAATGAATATATCGCACTCATAGGGGAACCTGCCTATTCTAATATTCAGTCTGAAAGCGCGTATTGGTAATTTGAACAAACTGAACATCTACATAATTTGTAACAGTAATCAATACGATCAATACTATATTCACTCACTTGCTATAGTTAGTAAAATTTCTTTTGTATACTTTACTCAATGTCTAAGGGAGACATACGATCAGGCAGTTGCATTGCCGTCCCTAGTTGCTTTACTTATTATATGAACCTGCTTTTCGTAGATTTGTTTGACCTTTTGTAGCGAGTCTATGTCTGAGACGTTTTTGTCTTCACGTATATTTTTTATCCTGGGAAAACGCAATGCAAAACCGCTGTCGTGTCTATTGCTTTTCTGGATACTATCAAATGCAATCTCTAAAACTATTTCTGGTTTTACTATTATTCTAATACCCTCATCTTTTATCATAATTGATTTTAACCTTTTTGTCATTTGAATTATCTCATCATCAGTTAATCCCGAATAAGCCTTACCAATGGTTCTTAGTTCCGTATTCATATCATCGTCCTCTCTTACTGCAAATGTGTAATCCGATAACACCCCAGCCCGCTTTCCATGACCATATTCAGCAACTACGATAACTGCATCGATTGTATCTAATTCCTTTTTCAGCTTTATCCAATATCTCCCTCTTTTCCCAGGGTAGTAATGAGAATTCGGGTCTTTTAGTACCAATCCTTCATGACCAATATCTCTGCTTTTTTCAAACATCGAAATGATCTCTTCCTCTGAATTTACAAGTTTGTATATTGAGTTAATGATAGGTTCTTTAAAATATATATTTGATAGAATATCTTTTCTTTCTTTAATTGACTTTTTGTTTAGGCTTTCTCCGTTGAAATACATGATATCAAATACTACATATACAAGCGGGGTTTCTGTTATGATTTGTTCTGTCAGATTCTTTTTGTGAAGCCTTTTTTGGAGTTCTTGAAAGTGAAGTGGTTTCCCATTTTGAAATGCTATTACTTCTCCATCTAAAATAAAATCGATGTCTGACAATGCCCTTGAGGGTTGTGATGACAGTCTTACGTCAGCTGCAGCATTAACTAATTCTGGAAATGCATTCGTAACATCGGCAAGCTTACGAGAAAATAGTCTGATTTCTTGTCCGAACTTGTGCATCTGTGCTCGTATACCATCATATTTGAATTCACAAATCAAGGTTTTTTTATAATAATTGACTATGTCTTCTGCAGTAAGCATCACATCTGCTAACATGTAACTCATAGGTATAACTGGCTTGATTAATGCAGTATGTAGAAGGTTTCTTTTGGCTAGCAACACTAGATGAGAAATATCTCCTAGAACGAGCATCGCATCTCTAACATCTTTAAGATCTCTTCCAAATATTTTTGATATCGCAACTTCTACTAGGCCCTCCGTCAAACCAATCCTCATTTCTCCGTTTATGATTTTTATCAGATATTTTGCTTCAAGCGGTGAGCTGTCGATAAGTAATCCTTTCAAGATGTTCTTCTTATCTTTACTGGAACCAGAACCTATAGTATCTGCAATTTCCTTAAGTCGGCCATATACAGATGATAACGTTAAAGGTTGTTGTTGGAAAAGTGAAAGCATGTTCTTTTTTGATACTGCATATTCAGATAGTGCACCCATATCACCATGCTGTAAGTAGACTTTCTGAATTTGAATTAAATCTAGAGTAGCTATCTCAGAGAGTACTTGTATTATTGTACTAAAACCTATGTTCATCACGAATTTTGAACCTCGTGGAAATATTCTATTAGAGAAGAATAGGACAGCAATAGGTAAAGATTCATCATTTAGCGAAAAAAGATATTCAGCAAGGACATTTACCTTTATATTTTTACTACTAGTTGCCCGTATTTTTTCACAAGTATCTACAAAATGCGAAAACTTAGTTGAATCACTACTGGAATGAATGGCGATACACCTCCTTCTTTTGGAGAAGTATCAACATTAGATTATAAAAAGAGTTCATCACTATAACGATAACCCTTTACCAGGTAGGTAGTTGGGTATTCCGGAAGTATTTGTAAAATTGATTAAAATGAAATATCTAAAAGGTATACCACAGGCATTCACAAAATTCGAAAAGAGTTGAATCTTTAACAGATGGGATGCAAATACACCTTCTTTGTTCCAGAGAATTATTATCAGTTGGTTATAAAAACAAACTATTCAATATGGCTGTAATGGTCAGCAAGAAGGACTGTGAGTAATATACATTGAGGCCTTTTAGTACATTGGTAAATACATTCATCCCATGATTTTGAGGTAACATGCAACTGGAGAGGACAAACTATCTTTGGGGTAACTCCATTTGCATTCAAGTCTTGTGAAGTGATATCGTGTAAATTAACTAGAATGAGCTTAATTGTGATTCTCGTCAAAATGAAATATATGGAAATGTGCATAAGACCACATATTTCCTAGCATAACACTAGTATTGGCCGATGACGTTATTTTAATTATTTTAGTAATTTCGCTTCAATTCATACACTAGGCTCATGGAATTAGTGCAAGAGA
>JBKOWU010000259.1:0-2247 GCA_046724555.1 Thermoproteota archaeon
AAATGATAACTGATAGCTCCAAGAAAGGTGAGGTTGTAATAGTCGAGATTAGTCCAAAGTTCTTTTCTGCTTGGGATTATGGCAAAATGCAGCTATGATTAATTAATTCTTTCGCTGTCCCATATTTCTATTACTTGATTAGTCAATATCCATAAATATTCAACTGCTTGGGCAAAGAGAGGGCTGTGTGAAGTCAATAAGTAACCCTCCCAATGCCTATTGGATATTGCTATCATTACAAAATGAAAGATGATGCTATAGCAAAGCTATCAGACCAAGTCATGGCTTTAACAGCTAGAATGCAGGAGATTGAAAGAAGGCAGCAACCATATCAGTAAAATACTCAAAAAGAACTCATTTTACTGCATAGCGAATTTGATGGTTACATGCATTGACTTAGTATGAGTTAGTAAGAGTGGTATTCTTCTTTGTGCAATTTCAATAGCTTGAGGTTTGCAAATGGGCTTAGACATTTTTCGCATTTCCATCTATTATTGGTTCTTGTTATTGTAGCAATGTGGCTAGTAGACTGATGGTTCAATACTTGCATAGCTTCCATAGTTTGGAGTTCGGTTGAAGTGCTATTTAGCGTATTGCTTGGTTGCAATTGGTTGAATTGGTTGTACACCTCTAAGAAATGCATACCCTTCTCTGTAATTGTATAAATTCTCTCTAGCTTGTTGTATTCTATTATGCCCTGTTCCATTAAAGAAGCCAAAAATTCCTTTAGCTGTACGTGGGTCAAATATGCTTTGTACATTATCATCGTTTGAGTTGGTCTATCAGTATTGACTATAGCTTCTAGGACTAAAGCAGTTATTTCCTCTTTACTTCTATGTTTCAAATCATTATACCTCTAAACTAATGTAGTATAATCAATAGAAAGAATGTACAGGTTAATAATGGTAACTCATATAGAATGTTTACAGTTCCATAAAACGGCCATTATCGTGTCGAATTAGTCAACCAAAATCTGATAGGCCTTGCTACAAATTCAGGTAGTCTATTGTACATTTCTTGAAATTGCTGAAAGCTGTTCTATTAAAACCAAGATATCCTAGAACTGTTTCTGTAGCCTCAAGCGCCATTTCTTTTCTTTATCATTTTGTGGAAGTATGCTATGTTCTGTATAGGAGCTCTGCATGGGAACCAATTAAGATTAAGTTGAAAGTTCTTTATATCTATATTTTCTATAGGTTATGATTATAATTGGGGTTATCTAATAAAACCAAAGAAAGCTGTGAACATTTTGCTGGTATAGATGGACGCAAAGTTTCTCCTAAAACCTCTGGTTGCGAAGGATGTGAAAAAGAACAAACTAATTGGGTAGCATTGCGCATGTGTTTAATTTGTGCCCACGTAGGATGCTGCGATTCTTCTATTGATCTTCATGCAACAAAACACTTTGAGCATACTGGTCATCCTGTGATGATAGCATTACCAAATAAATCATGGAAATGGTGTTATATACATAAGCAATACTCATAGGTAGCGGCATCAGATTGAAAGAAAACAATCAATCTCCTCCTCCTTCTTTTGATAGTGAACAATTCAAGACAGAACAGCGTCAAAGATGGGATAATGTTGCTGCAGGCTGGAAAGAATGGTGGCAAACAGTTGAAGTTGCTGCACAAAATGTAAGTGACAGACTAGTAGAACTTGCACAAATCAAACCTGGTCAAAAAGTATTAGATATAGCGACAGGAATTGGAGAGCCGGCGATAACAGCAGCTAGGAAATTAGCTGGTTCTGGCAACAATATTGATGGTACTGGTTATGTCTTGGCTACAGATATTTCAACACAAATGCTGACAATTGCAAAACAAAGAGCTGCAGAATTGGGATTGCAAGACATAATAGAGTTCAAAGAGGTTGATGCAGAAATGCTAGAGTTACCAGAATCATCATTTGATGCTGTTCTTTGTAGGTGGGGATTGATGTTTATGGCAAATTTAAATACTGCTTTGGGTCGCATATACCAAACTTTAGTACCAGGTGGAAGATTTGTTTGTGCAGTTTGGGCTGAAGCGTCCAAGGTTCCTTTCATAAGCTTTCCGCTGAACATTGTAATGCATGAACTAAATGTTCCTCCACCTCCTCACGGAACTCCAGGACCTTTTACACTATCAGATATCGATATTCTACAAAATGCTCTATCTAGCGCAAGATTTACGGATATCAAGTATGAAAGACTTAATGTAACCTTTGAATTTCCTAGAGTTGAAGATTATATCAATTACACCAAAG
>JBKOWU010000301.1:0-2695 GCA_046724555.1 Thermoproteota archaeon
TGGGCCTAGGCAAGTCTTTACAGTCTCTGCGACCAGTTTAGCTGCGTTGATATTGTTTTTCTGTGCTTCCCTTCCTTTGCTTTCTTTAGATCCTTCTCGTAAAATTAACACTGGCATCCCGCCAGATGTAGTTTGAATTGACGCCATATACTATTCCTGTTCAATGGTACAAGTAAAGCATTACTATAACCCTAGTTATTAGAGGCTCTTACCAGGGAAGGTATTAGACTTTTTGCCTCTTCCAAACTAAAACTATTAGGATATGTAACAAGTTAATCCAAAATGTACTCTTAAGACCAATCCATATAATCTATTGTAATATATTCATTGGTGTGTTGTCTTGAACACGTATGCGAAGTATCTGCATTTGTAGCAGTTGCTTTAAAATCAGTAGTACTTCCTTCTGCGACATATATTCCTGGGAAGATTTCGCCACATGTTTTGCATTGTAACATTAGCATTGGCATTTATTATTTAATCATCTCTTTTTTCTTCTTCTCATATTATATTAGATAACTATACTATTATAGTTATGTAGAATTATATTGTCAGGAGCAGTTGCTTAAGCAGCTTTATAACAATAAGATGACGAATTGGCAAAACGATTAGAAGTAACAAAACGAACAATTTACACCAATACACAGTGTACACCTATTGTACAGCACCTCAAATGTAACAATCTTGCTTGACAATTCACGCGCACTAGGTTGACACGACCATAAATAGACCGATTGAATCTAGAATACAACTTGTCAAATGGTGACAATCCTTTCTCTATATTCATAAAGAATGTCTCTTAGACGAGATCTTCTTAGTCCTTGATTTACCTGTTTCTAAAAACAACGACATAAATTCATAATAACGTGTCCTAAAGAATAAAATATAGCATTATTGGCTGAAAACTGCCTTTGTTACACAAAAGACAGTATTTTATTGTCACTTTCAAGACATCTCACATATATCATGGTTTAACGTATATAATATTATGATATGTGATGATGTTTTTTGACATAAAACAGTTTTCCTATGAGAGAATGGCATGTTACACACATGGAAAAGACAATAATCAGATTTGTAACAGGATTGTCAGAGAATGCCACCATATGGGAAACGATATGGCAGAATAACCAGCATTTGCAGACAAATAGGCTATGATATAAAACAAGGTGCTACAATTGAACAAGTTTTATTGCTTTTACAAAAAATCAAAAATGATTCCTCCTTTGCTAGCCTTAGACAGAATGATGGTTCAATAAAAAGACTAGATGAAGTGGAGAAACATTTTATGCCATCAAAGCAACAAAAGAGCTATTCATGGTATTAATTCCACTTTTAGTGTCTAGATATCTCAAGCTTTAGACTATTTGTGATAAAGCATGTTGACTAAGTTACGCTAAGAGAGGATAAATGCTTATGATGCAAATGTTATGTCATAAATCTACTTGCTTATGAGAAGATATATGGCCTTAGGCTTTGATCAATTTTCTCTTACCTCTGAACAAATACCTACTAGTCATCAATCATTGTTTATATACTGACAGAGAATTGACAGCCATATTTTAGATGGTTAATATAGTTATAATCACATAGTATAATTAGAGGAAAAACAAGAAATGAAAGCAACATATCAACAACAACAATACCAACACCAACACCACATAATCCCACAACTCATCGAGGACTGCAACAATGAACATAATCTTGACAGGAGGATTGAAATGTTGTATCACATAAATTCAATACTTGCGAAACAACATCAGCTAAAAATACCATCGCTGATTACAAATGCGTATATCAATACAGCATTATACAGAATAGAAGAAACATTCGGTTTGTTATAAGTGACAACACAGACTTGTTCATGACCATTTTCTGACTTCTTAATTCATCATGATGTGTTCTACGTTTGTATATGAATATTCCTCTCTATATGGATCTTCAAATGTATTTAGAACAGAACATTGATGTTGCAAGTCTTTTCCACATTTATTTTATTTATCTCAGGCAGCTTACCCCTGCTACTATCTTCAAAATGGTAAAACATTAGTGTCAACCTAGTAAATGAATTGACATAACAACAGCAAAATGAGCAGATCATCATTCTGTTATTTATGTGGAAAGCCAATAAAATTTGATAATGAGTATATCAATGAGAGGACTGGTAAAAAGATACCATTAGATGCAGAGACTAACGAGCCACATAATTGTCCTGTGCGAAGTCTGCAGCAGGAACAGCAGCAGTTACAACAACCATCACAGCAGCAGGAGTACCAAGAAAGGCGATATCATCAATGTAACAAAGGCTGCGGCCGGGAAATCTACTTTGATGCAAATAGCAAGACTCAGAGCGGCAAATGGATTCCTATAGGCAAAGACACGGGGCAGCCACATCAATGTCAATAGATAGGATAAGATAAATTTCGGTTTGTCTCGCGTTTCACCGCATAAGGGCTAAATCTGTTTGTGAATTCTATCTACTCCACTACCGCAATAGTGCTCGTTCAAGCTATTGGACACTGCTGTTTTGAATTTAGTGTAGTCAACTTAGTAATCGAAATAAACCAAGGTTTGTATCAATATAGTATGCAAGATTAGCTAATTTTTATTTGTCAATCACTCTATGGAGCTGAAAGAAGAGGTGAAATAGGCTTTCCCATGTCTGCATTTGTTACTAGTCTATATAGAGAAGCGTGTT
>JBKOWU010000176.1:0-7047 GCA_046724555.1 Thermoproteota archaeon
ACGATATTCTACTCTAGGTGGAATCTCTGGATAAATTTTCTTAGATACTAGACTCTCTCGTTCTAGTTCTAATAGCCTATCGGCTAATACAGTACTGCTAATGCCTGTCAGCAGTCGCTTCAACTCATTGAAGCGTATAACTCCTTTCGTACTTAGATTCTTTAATATCAACAGAGACCATCTTCTTCCAAGTATCTCCCAAATATTTGCTACTTCGCATTTTTCACCTTCTGTGTCTGCCTCGTTCACAATTTTGTCATTCATTAACTGTAATTTTTTGATGCTAAGTATTATTTAACTACTACGTAGATATATGAAACCGACTTTGATGATAATTATTTACTGACGGCAATCTTCTAATATTGTATACAACATAGGTTTAATGTAATGATATATTTGCAATTGCTAAATATTGTAATTTTTACGTCCTGTATAATTATATCCAAGTTTTAACAACAAAAAGAATAAAGTATATCTTACACCCCTTTGCATCTGATATCCTCATTGGACAGCCAGTCAAGAAGAGAAGGGACAGATATAAAAAGCTCAATATTAGAATTAAATTTACATATGTGCATATAGTGAACTGTATTACTTAATTATAGAATCATCGATTTTTCACCGTTAGCCCTCTGATCTTTGTTTTATTATTAAGAACTTATTTTGCAGTTGAGTTATTTCAAAACTCATTCATAGATGCTGTACCAAAGATATTAAATGTTCAATATACATTTTGTAACCTAATGCATGTATTAGGTCTCCATCAATTATTAATAATTCCATTTTATCGATGACTTGTTTTAAAAGATCTGAGTGAATCAATCGATTTTGTTCTCTTAACCTATCCAGATTGCTATTTACTTCAGCTTGTAGTTCTGGACTTTCTAATTTTTGCTTTACATTTTCGAACCGCACTAATTGTTCACTTATCGGGTTACCGCTGGCCATGAGTGTTAAAGGTCTGTGTTGATTAAATTATTAAGGATTATGATATCCTGATTTAGAGTATATTCTAGACTTTGATAAATGATATGGCAGATCCTTGATTGATTTTAACAATTTTTTATAATTACAATTTTGGGATATAAGGCGGTAAAATATAAGCTTCTTTAAAGGGGCATAAAGCTACATTTAGAGTACTTTATAAACCCATAAAAAATAAAAATTTGAATTTGAATTTGAATTGAAGTCAAGCTGAATTTTTAATTAATGATAAATGTGTTTAAACTTCAATTATTGCTTGTTTGTTCATTTCCTTTATAGCCAAAATCACGCCTAAGCCCGTGGCTGATAACCAAAATATCATATAAAATATTGGTAATATCATTTGAATTCTAGGTTCTCAGCTACCTATCTATATCATCATCTTTGCATCTTTGCTTTCATTGTTAATTACTAAATCCTGTAGTCATCCTTGAACCCATTCTAACACATGTATTTATTTCAGTCATTAACCTACTTTATCTTTGGTATGAGATTCATGTATGCTACTATTTCTACATTCATTTATCTTTCTATTCGCTCTATTATGAAGATATTTGTATTTCTAATTGTTTTTGAACTATACTGCTTAATTGATGTAAAGATATTGGCTTTTGAATAAAACCCTCTACCTTAGCTCCTTCTAAACCTGTTGATATTTCCGTACTATTAATTTCAAAGGCTGACATAAGCAAAACCTTGATTGCAGGGCTTACTTCTCTTACTTTTCTTATAAATTCAAATCCATTCATAGCCGGCATCCTGATGTCAGAAATAACTAAGGCGTAATCTTTGCAATTAATCCGGAAATGCTCTAATGCCAAGTTGGGATCTGTAAAGCCAAATACATTCAAACCAACTCTTTGAAGATATAATTTGATAGTATTGACTATATCAAAGTCATCATCAACTACTTGTATCATCATTTCATTTGTAGCTTTTTTATTATCATCAAACTGCATTATATGCTACCTATATCCTAAAGCCATGACATGCTTCTTATGTATGATGAATCTAATGCATGCAAAGATTCCAGTTGCATAACAAACTATGCATAAATCTATCTGACTTACTTTGCAATAATATGCATATAATGCAATCAAATGATTGCAATGCACACAAGGTTTTTATTTCAGTTATCAGTTATAGTATAAGCTTATGCAATCTCTACGTAGTGAGAAAAAGCCATCGAGTGGCAGTGTTACTCTTAGGTTTAATAACGAGATACTTAATCAATTAAGAAATGAATCTAATCAGAAAAGAATTAGTCTAAACACACTCGCAAGCCAAATATTTCAGTCACATGTAGAATATGACACTTATGCCTCAAAGGCTGGTATGATCTCTTTTCCCAAGTCTTTGCTGATTAGACTTATGGAAGGACTTGGCGAACAAGAAGTAGAAGAGTTATCAAAATACATCGCAAAAAATGAAATTAAAGATATGACTCTTTTGCTTACAAAAGAGTATAGTTTATCATCATTTTTAGATACGATTGAATCATGGCTGAGAGTATCTGGATTTCCATACAGGCGTGATCAGGGCAGCAGAGATAATCGGGTACAAATATTTGTAATACAACATGATATGGGCAAAAGATGGTCTTTATATTTTGAGCGCCTTTTCAAATACGTTTTTGAGGATATGAAAGTGACAGACTATAGCTTTGATATTACCGACAATTCTGTTGCATTTAAGATCCAAATGGAAGCTAATCACCACAATTAGGCTATCCGCTGCTATCATAACTAGTTGATTCTTATTATAGATAAAACTATATATTCAATTCTTAATTAATCAGCTTAGGTCATTAAGTTCACCCGCATGTCTACAATGCTTATAATGTTAGTTATGTAATAGTTTTACGACGACTAAAACGAGACAAAATCAAATAAAATGCTGTGACGTTAATGAGGCTATAGAGCAACTAGACAAAGCTGAATGTGGTGCTCACTACATTATAATTTACCCAGATTTATTTACACTAAGGGAGCTTTATTCTAACTATATACACAACCAAATTGAAGAGAACAATGGGATTGTTCAAATTAGCCCATTTTATGAAACTGCTAATTCTGTTAGGCAAATCCTTTCTGAAAAATATAATGATGGTGTAAATGATATATCCAAACATGAAAAAGAAAAATCACTTGTAATTATCGATTCATTGAAGGAATATTTTGGCAACCCGCACCACATGTATTTTAAAAAGAGTTTAGCTAATTATGCTAGGCAAATAGGAAAGAATTGTCTTTCAGTTCTAGCAGACATGGGGGCATACCCCTATAAATCCAAGTCAAACGACCTTGTTGATTATGAATCATCTTTGCCAACACAATATAATATGCCTTTGAAAGGCTTTTGCTTGTACCATCAAAAAGATTTTGATAAATTCTCACATGAGCAACAACAAAAGTTAATTGAACATCATGGCAAGGCAATAGAAATAGTAGAATCAAAATAAAATGAGAAACTACTATAAAGCAATTTTTGGACTATCTATATGTGTGTCTGTCAATCTGTTAGTTGTTATATAGGCCAATCTCTTGTTACATTATTAAGAATTATATCCTGTATTTGGGCTTGAGCCCATTCTAAGTATAAGTAGTAGAGGTTCTGCGCTATTTACAGTCCTTATGGAAGTTTCTGTATACTCTCCACAGGATGAATTTCATTCCATTGGGGATGGTCTGGTGTTGGATATTCTACATCCTGAACTCATTTACCGGTAACACGAATAAGAGGAGGAATCTGTACTTTTGGCGTTACGTTGTCGCAAAAATGCCCCTGAAAATTATTATATTTATTATAATTTGGTTTATCCCAGCAGATGATTTCCAACACCAATACTTTCTTGTTATATCTGTCGACATTGTGTTGGTCTAAAAGATCAAAATTGTCCTTGGCATTGTAGGGTGTTACATTGAAATGTAAATCTCCATCATTTTCAGAATCCTGAGGAGGGCCTGTTATATTTCCTTCAAAAACAACACTAGCAGGTGTAAGTTCTTTAAGCCTGCTAAAGGTCTGCGTGAAGCTCCAATGGCTTTTGCCTGCTCCATAAGTGTGCTCCCATAGAAAATTCATGCTTGGGCAGCTCCCTGTTTTTATAGCATATGCCTTTTGGGGAGCTAGATTAAAAGAAACAACCCAATCAACCCAATTATAATAACAATAGCAAGTGTGATGACAGCAGTTTATATTTTCATCTACTATCTATCTCTATCTTTCGATGCTTTCCTCAGAATCATCTATATGTATTGATTATGCAACGAAAAACTGACCATGTTATTCAGAAATCGTGTGGTCTTCTTCTTATGCAAAAAAGGTTCAGCTCCGTGTGTGTATGTGCAATACCTTCAGCTACATACTTGCCAATAATAGATTTCATCCATCTATCTGCCGTAGACCGGCCAATCCGTCGTTACATTATTAAGAATTAAATCCAAAAGTGATCACCATTATATATAACGAATACTGACAAATATCCAAGATTTGTTAAATATTATGAGTTTACCAACTATTACGTCAACCATCATTTCTATTCTTAACCTAAGTTCTTTTTGTTATACCCACTCGTACCGCCCATATCTGTCTACTTGCAGCCACAGATACATGAAACGGGCAATACGAGATAGATTCGATTGCGGGCAGCATATATAGATATGATATGATTCGATGGGTTATTAATTTAGATGACCATGTTAAGCCAGATTTTTAATATATTCAATACATATTCCTGATATCTGCATCATAAAGACTTAGAATGATCTATTGATTAATTTGCTGTTATTATTGATCTGGCAGTCTCGAAAATATTGATCCACATTTGCCATGTCAGCCTGCCAGTACTGGTATTACGTCTACTTGGATGATATGAAACCAAAAGCGTTTTACCACTTGCAATACTATAGCAAGCGCCATGATGAAACGTCAGTCTATTCAAATTACTTATTTTGCAAAATGTATCAAAAGCAATCTTTCCAAGTGTAAGAACGGCTTTTGTATTACTTAGTATATCTAATTCTGTTGACAGATACTGTGAACAGTTCGATATTTCTACTGGGCTAGGTTTGTTAAGAGGTGGAGCACATCTTATTACAGCGGTAATATATGCATCTTTCAATATGAGGCCGTCATCGCTAGATTTGCTAGTAGGTATATTTGCAAATCCCGTCTCAAACATTGCTTTTGCAAGCCAATTGCCAGAGTCATCTCCTGTAAACATTCTGCCTGTTCTATTGCCGCCATGTGCAGCAGGTGCCAATCCAATGACTAATAATTTAGCTTCTGCATCTCCAAAACCCTGAAGAGGTTTGGCCCAGTAATGTTCATCTATAAATCTTTTTACTTTCATCTCACCTACCCGATTAATATAACTTGATAATCGAGGACATAAATTACATTGAATTATCTTTCTATTGAGCACATACAATGAATGTTCTCCAGTAAAATTCATTTTAAGGTTAGGACGCAAGATCAATCTAGATCAATAACATTACTATTTAATTGTTCGAAGACATATGCATCTTTAACTTTGGAATTAACTTCAGTTGCCAAGTTTTTGCAACTAACGAAAATTATCCTGTATGGATGTACTATAAACATCAAGAAGGGCTGAGAAGCGGACAATCGATATTGCAAGAAAATAAATGAATGTCTATTTATCTATTATATTGTACTATGAAATAGACGCAATATATTTTGTAATTTGCCTTTAAGAAATATATATTGATGTATTATGAGTTAAAACATAATGTTTTATAAATTAACACAAAAAGTGATAAGGAATTGTAGTTACATAGATCATTTAACAATATTTGTGCTAATGTTGATCCTATTTCCTAATTTGAACAATAAGAAAGTAGATAATTTGATTCGGATGGGCGTAAAGTAAATCCATGCTTTCTATGGAGCAGACGATTGCATCAGTCTCTTTTATGGTAGCTATGACTATTCTAGCTTACAAGGTACGTATAATTGATAAATATGGTGCAATAGTAGCACTGCCAGTAGGTTTTATTATACTATATTTCGGCTCTATTCTGTGGTTTTTTATACTGTTAATATTTTTCATAACGGGATCACTGTTTACGAAATATAAATATAGACAAAAGCAAAGCATGGAATTAGCTGAAGACAATGGTGGCGCACGGAGCTGGAAAAGTGTAGTCGCAAACGGAGCACCAGCAGCAGCATTTGCAATATTGTATTACTTATCACATAACAATCCGATCTTTACTCTGTTTTTTACAGGATCAGTTAGTTTTGCATTATCTGATACAGTGGCAACTGAAATTGGGTTGCTCAGTAAATCAAAGCCTCGTTCAATAGTAACAGGGAAAAAAATTGATACAGGTCAATCAGGTGGAATAACAATTCAAGGTGAAATAGCTGCATTGATTGGGTCACTTTTGATAGGAAGTATTTGTGGATTATTTTTATCAGAAGATGCATTTTCTCAAATGCATGTTATACTACCGGCTGCCATCACTGGAGGGATGATAGCGACTAATATTGACAGTATACTTGGAGCAACAATTCAAGCGAAGTATAAATGTCTAAATTGTAAAAAATACGTAGAAGAGATGACAATACACTGTAACCTTCCTGTCGTTCAAGAAAAAGGCATATCCATGGTAGATAATAATGTTGTTAATCTTTTGGCTGCTTTTATAGGAGGACTCATTTCAGCCAGTTTTATTATCCTTCGTTAGTAAATCATTTATTATATGTTTATATATGATATCCCTAAAACGATTTTTCTCTATATGTGCAATATTTAGCGCATGTATTCTCTTATATGTGACATTTATGGTTTATTGTATTCATATCTAATGCCTTTTGAGTCGATAGAAGAGTTTATTTCCATGATTGGTTGAAACAATTCTAGCGTATATGCCTCTAATTTCGGTCTCAATGTACCCTGGAAGAACAAGGGAACAAAAAGAAGAATTCGCGAAGGCAATAACTAATGCAGCTGTACAGATTTTAAAAACAAAAGCTGAACATGTAATTGTTGTTTATGAAGAAAATCCACAGGAAAACTGGTTTATTTCAGGAAAG
>JBKOWU010000216.1:0-5893 GCA_046724555.1 Thermoproteota archaeon
GATACAGATACATGAGCTTTTATAATGAGTTACAGTATTTTCCAAACTACGTATTGTCATCTGCTTCGAAACCACTCTTTTCTTTAGGCAGTTGTTTTTACTTCTGTAATCCATTCGCATTCAAATCCGTATTTATTATGATGATCTTTTATTGCTTGCTTGTTTGGTGCTTCAAGAAGGCAGTAAAATCTGTCTGCCTCATAGTTATACATTAAGTTTACAGTTTTTACTTGAAATTCATCTATTGGTGCATTTTGGAATCTTCTTAGCGATTCTTCATCCACTCCTTTTAAAGGATGAACATCAAGGAACTTAGCCATGTAAGCTTTTGTTTATAATATTTTTATTTAAACTTGTTGTCTACTTCATCAAATATAAAATGTCCTGCATATGATGAAAATATTTGGTGGCCAACATTCTTAAAAAATCTGATTTGTAGTTGTTATTTCTCCTGTCTCCTCCTCTTGCCTTTCTTCTAGCCGATCTTTATCTTCATTATAGTCAGGTTCATTTGGTTCTTCTTTTTGATGTTCATCACTATTGCTAAAAGAAGACGCTTTTAGCCTATCTTTTGATTTATCAGATACAAACCTAATAGCGTCGTCTACCACCGTAGCATTTGTAAGTAAATCCATCTTCATAGAATAGCACTCTTTAGCTAATGACAATGCCTGTATCTTTTCTCTTCTATCTTCTGTATTGGCTGCTGTATTCCATGCTTCCTTTGTGATTGCTGTCAAACCAACAAGACATTTCTCATATTCTTCTGGCAGTCTTTCATCGATGTATTTTTTGATGTTTGTTTTGGCTTGCTGCCTTAGATATGTTAGATCTCTGTTAATAGTAGGCTGGCTTATTTGCAGTATTCTTGATATCTCTGACTGGTTATAGCCTTGACTTGCTAGCTCCTGTACTTTGCTTCTGCGCCATTCTAAACTGCTATTCATAGACGAGCTCAAATTATTCATATTTCCTTCGTGAAAAAGAAGGCTTATTCACATTCACGCATGGTATACTTTGTGAAGGTTAGCTTTATGCATTTCCTCGTTTCATTCATCCAGAAGCCGACTAACTAAAAATCATTTAAATTGTTGCAAATCTATTTTTAGATAGTGGAAAATCAGGGCAATAGTACTAGTTGCGATTCTCGTATTCATGCTTATAAGAATGGCAAAACTATGGAGCAATGTAGACAAGAAGCAAGAAAAACCACAGAATTATTATCTAAAGAAGTCTCAAAGACCGGTGAAGTTTCATGGAAAAGAGTATTGGAAGTAACAGATTATGATGAACTAGTGTATAAATTGACTTTAAAATACCTTCGACAAAAAGGCTATGATATTGGCAATAACACAATTCCACGTATAAAGGAGATCAATCCTATAAATGGACAATCCTAACTCTTGATTAGTCTTACTGATATATTACTGCAAGCTGGTAGACGGAATAGCTGCAGAACGTTTGATTATAAGGTCATGATACTCTAAAAAGCGATTTTCAAGATTTTCTGGAACAGCTTTGTAAAGGCATAGTACAGTTATGGGCACTCCGAATCCTTTTATTGCTTCATTAGCCGTGTTTTCAAGTTGGAGAGCTTCGTCATATCTTCCCTGTTCAATTAATTTAGTTGGCATTGTAGCTAAGACATTTAGCCCATTTTTTGATTTCTGTTTAGAGAGTTCTCCTATATTGAGTATTCTGTTAAGACTTGGCATGGGAGAAAAGCTCCCATCATCATAAAAACATTCATCAGATGGTATTATCATTATATCTTGTGAGTTGAATAATGAATTTACATTTTCTACTGCATCAATTGATTCTATGAACTTCTGTTGCTCTTTTGTATAGATAAGCAAGACATTAATCTGATTGCGATCAATGCCTCGTCGTACATATGCGTTAACAATCTCCTTAAATTGTGATTCATTGTTATACGTAAATACCATATGATCGCGATCGTTTGTTTCTAAGATGATGTCACTAACATAATCCATCTTATTGTATAATGCTTCTTGCTCCTCGAGGAATTGATTTATCAGTTGCCTTAGGAGTTCAGGTTTACTAAACATACCCATACTTTTAGCTCTGGGTGTTTGCAGGAACTGATCCAGTCTTTTTATCAAAAGTTTTGGAAGGTGGACATAATACCAATCCTTACGTCCCATAGCACAGGTACTTACTATGCGCTATTATAGTATTGCCCTGGTATATGTTGTGTGAATTGGTATAGGGATTATTACTGCTTGTTACAGAAACTATAGCCTTATTCAATTGCAATTGTCCAACTAGATATATTTCTAACAAACTAAAAAGGAGATAAGGAACCAAACAAAACATGATGAGAGATACCTTCTTTAAAGACTATCGAATAAAAAATGAGAATGTGAAAAATAAATAAGGGAAACAAGAATTATTATTTCCTCTCTTTCTATTGTCTTCTAACAATAATATTGCTATGGTTTAGCCTCATAAACTATGTTAAGTGGTGTCTTAAACACAGTTTTGAAGTGTGAAAAGCCACTCTTCATTACCACATCTTTTATTTTGTTTTCTCCTGCTTGTGCTCCCAGTGCAGGTCCATTAAAAGCTAATGAATTGGGAACGCATATCAGAGTAGAGGCAGCATAAAATGTACTTGCTATTGGATTTAGATTATTTTCTAATTCATTTTGTGCAAATGGTTCTACAATCATGCAAGTGCCACCACTATTATTACTATTATTATCGCTACCAATGCCACCATCATAATCATCTTTCTTGATAACGTTTCTTGTGTGAGTTAATGCTCCTTTAGGATCTCCCATATCATGCAAGCAGTCAAAAAATGTTACAAAATCATAATCACTTCCTGGAAATTCTGAAGCTGACGATACTTCAAATTTTACATTATTTATATTCTCTCTTTTTGCAGATTCCTTTGCTTTTTCAATTGATTCTTTGTGAAAATCAAATCCTATAAAGCTAGAATTTGGATAAATCCTTGCCATCATCATAGTAGTAATACCAAAACCACAGCCAACATCTGCTACTTTAGCACCTTTTTTTAGTTTTTCAAGAATATTTCCATTATCTATTGCTGGAATCCATGAATTAATCAAGTTACCGATATAACCAGATTTGAAAAACTCAGCAAAACCCTCAGACATCAAAGGATTATGATCCATCCATGAAAAACTTCTTTCTCCTCTAAACATCTTTAAGAATTCCTCTTCATCCTTAAAGTATGACTTTATGGCTTTGAAAATACCTTGTAGATACAAGAAACTATTTTCATCAGCTAATGCTAAAGCGTGTTCTGGAGGCAATCTGTATTTTCTACTGCTAGGATCATACTCTATATATCCACTTGCTACTTGATTTGCTAGCCATTCTCTAAGCAATCTTTCAATAGTTCCGGTTTTTTCAGCAAGTTCTTTCACTGAGACCGGGCTGTTTGCTTTTGCCATAGCTCTATACAGGCCAAGCCTTTCTCCAATAATTATTAACATGGCTGTAGAGCTACCTGCTATATCTACTATTGCTTTGTTCATGAATTGTTGGATTTTGTTTTGATCAATCGTATTTTTTTGGATTTGTTGACTCATTTCAAGGGCGTATCATGATAATATTATTTAAGATGTTGTACTTACTGCAGCCTTACTGTAAGCCAAAGCCAAAGTTTTGACAAAATTATAGCCTCCTTACTGTAAGGTTCAGGTAAACCCCAATTGTTAAATAAAAAAAGAGATTTTTTGCTTTTACATGAACGACAAATATCATCATGTATCAAATCAAAGGATGTATAGCACAACAACAACGATACTTCACAGAACGGTAACAGTTGATGGGCTCTCTATATTCTATAGAGAAGCTGGCAACCAATCAAATCCGAAGCTGGTATTACTTCATGGCTTTCCAGCTTCTTCTCATCAGTACCGCAATCTTATCTTAGCATTAGCTGACCATTTCCATGTAGTAGCACCGGATTATCCTGGTTTTGGAAACTCAGACATGCCAAATCCGGACAAATTTAACTACACGTTCGATCGGCTCTCTGAGATAATGGAAGATTTCCTAAAGACCATTGGCTTTACACATTTTGGACTTTACATGCAAGACTATGGCGGGCCTATAGGCTTTAGAATCATAACTAGGCATCCTGAATGGCTTGAGTGGCTAATAATACAGAATGCAAATGCGTATGAGGTTGGCTTTACAACTGCATGGGATGGGCTGCGTGCACTTTGGAAGAATCGTACTCCTGAAACGGAGGAGCCATTATATGGGTTTCTTCAACTTGGGGGTATAAGGCAAATTTATCTATATGGCCACAAAAATCCTGAAGCCATAAGTCCTGACAATTGGAATATGGACTTTAGGTTCATGGAAAGACCAGATGCGAGACGCGTACAGATGGACTTATTCTATGAGTACCGCAGTAACGTGGAAATGTATCCAAAATGGCAAGAGTTCTTGCATCGCTATCAACCAAAGACATTGATTTTCTGGGGACAGAATGACATAATCTTCAGCCGTGAAGGTGGAGAAGCTTATCTGAAGGATCTTCCAAACGCTGAGATACATAGGCTTGATACAGGGCACTTTGCCGTGGAAGATTGTCTTGATGAGATCGCTAGTGGCATCCACAGATTCTATCTTGAGAAAGTGAAAAAGATTACTTCTGATACGCAGTTCTTAATGCCATGATATCAGATATCTCGCCGTCATCCTATGAAGAATACTCTATAATATACCCCTCATGTAGGAGTTACATTCGTCATCATATGGTAATAACACAGAAAAATAAATGCGCAATGTGTGGAAAAGATACTATTGGCAAAGATAGACTTGACAACTACAATAAGGAGAATGAACAAAAGCAACAATAAGAAAATAAACCATCATCAATTATTACTACGATGATAACAGTAGAGCAAATTAATGATACATACTATTTTGATACGGAAGACTGTGCAATGATGTTCAAAAAGTTCATGGATGTTTATGGAAGCAGTTTTTCACAGGAAGTATCTATGAAATTTTCATGGTAACTATAACCATGGGTCATTAACTATTTCTTACACTAGTAGGAATTATTATCTGCTTATCGCAGTTCTTGCCTTGTATTTCTTGAATATCTCATATTCAGCCATGGTTTTGCGTAGCTCTCTTTTTGCTTCTTTCAATCCGTTTTGAACCCTAGCACGCATATATCTATCTGATGTGGGTGTTTGTTCATACATCTTTTGAAAATCTGCAATTATATTCTTGTAATCATATAGAGTGTCTTTATATCTGTCTGTTTACCTGCTACTGTTGTAGTTAATGTATCTTTGCTAGCCAACTCAGAAGCTAGTTTCTTATGCTGCTTGCTACTTATGTAGTTCAATGCGCTGTCTATGGTTGTAGCATTGGACAATAACTCTAATTTCACCAAATGAGTATCCTTGAATAGTTCCATTGCCTGCAGCTTTTCTCTATTGTCTTCTGAAGTTTCCAATATGTTAAAGGCGTGTTTGAGTATAGTATCCAATGCTGAAAGACATACCTGGTATTGCTCAGGCAAATGTTCAGTAACGTATTCCCTGATGGACTCTTTGGCCTGGCTGCGCAGATATTGCATGTCAGAACTAATTGAAGCCTCTGATACCTGCAGCTCATGTGCTATCTCTATTTGACTTAGGCCTCTGGAGCGCATCTCGATAACCTTGCTTCTACGCCATTGCAATTGTTGAGATTTAGTGTTGGCTTCAGATTTTGTGCTCAAAGTTCAGATATTTCCTTCGTAATTATTAGGTGGTTCAGATTTTTAGCTTTATCGTACCAAATGCTAGCATTCTTTTTCTTTCTTTCCTTGAAGTATTTTATTGCTCTCATGATGACTTTCTTATAAACAGCTTCAGTGCTATTTCAC
>JBKOWU010000349.1:0-5790 GCA_046724555.1 Thermoproteota archaeon
AGGTATTGACTCTTCCAGATATAGCGCTCTCTGGGTGAAAAGCGGAACTTTAGAATATTGTTCCTTAACAACAGTTTTGCTATTTTCTGTATTTTGCTCTAACCTTAATGTGAGCGCACCAATCTTTCCAGCCTTTCCTACTTGTAGCTGTGTCAGGTCGTACCCGTATGCTAAGATTTCAGGAGGAATATCGTCTGGAGTATAAAACTCTAAGTTACTCATTCATGCAGTACCTAACTTCTTCATATTTTTTTTGCAACAGCTTTCGGAGGAGATTCAAAAAGAACATCTCTTATAATGTGTTCCGTCACCTCATTGGTTCCCTGGCCAGTTCTAGAATTAACTAATACATATGGTTTATCTCCTCTTACGGCTTTTGCATCACGTTCCATTATGGAAAGATCAGCTCCAACATATTGTGCAAGATCGATCTTGTTTATGACCAATAGATCACAACTTTCTATACCCAAACCTCTCTTTCTTGGATACTTGTCCCCCCCGGACACATCTATAATATAGATAAAATAATCAGCCAAAGCAGGACTAAATGTAGTAGTAATATTGTCTCCACCACTTTCAATTATGATCAAATCAAGGTCATTATGCTTTAATTCCATCTCTTCAACTACAGATAAGTTCATTGATGGGTCTTCGCGTACCGCTGTATGCGGACATCCGCCTGTCGCTAGCCCAATTACCAAATCTTCAGGCAACAAACCCCTTTCCGCAGCCAGATTCCTTCTCA
The DNA here is from genome assembly GCA_046724555.1 of Thermoproteota archaeon. Lineage (GTDB taxonomy): Archaea > Thermoproteota > Nitrososphaeria > Nitrososphaerales > Nitrososphaeraceae > JAFAQB01. The sequence goes on from JBKOWU010000349.1 coordinate 746, forward strand.
TCCTGTCTGCGTCTTCCCTAGAAACTACATCGTTTGAAATTATGCCTGCTCTATAACCTCTATCTGACAATATGGGTACTATCTGCTCTATCAGCATCGTTTTTCCTGAGCCAACTGGTCCACCAATTCCTACCCTGGGTATTCGCTCAGAGCTCATAACAAAAAAGGAACGTCTCAATCAAGTAATAAACATTTTTGAAGGCATTCTCTCGTGTGCTATTTGAAATATGTCTATGCCTGGCGCAAACTGCCACATGCCAGTTATTGGCCTATCAATGTTATCGTTTACTACTTCAACAATATCCGGCTTTAATTCATGAATAATTTTTTGGCCATCAAAATGCTGTAGCATACCCAATCTTAAAGCTGCACCTACCATACTTACCAAAAAAGCATAAATCATCATAAGACCAGCTTTCCGTTTTGAAATGTTTAAACTACTACTTGCAATTGCCAATGCGACAGGATAAACACCGTAAGCTTGTAGGTTCTTTATCGAATGTTGATATTTAGTTAACAATTCATTATCTGCTATAAAATAGCTTAAACATTTAAGCAGTTGAGTACCCGCCCTAGTGGATGTCTCTCTTATTTCCTGAACAAGTTTCATTGAAAACGTTATTCGATCTACCTCTATGATTCCTTTCAGGTCATTCTTTTTAACATATTCATAGGAGTTTCCTAAAGATGCACAATCTGTAGGTCCTATTTGATGTTCTAAATACACTTTAATAATATTCCGCAGCTCGTTTGGGTGTTTTATCTTTTTAGTATAAAATAATGCTTCTAGTCCGTTTGACGTTGCATACATGCCAGTAGGAAAGAAAGAATCAGAAAGTTGCAAAATACTTATTTCTTCTGTAGTTATCTTGTCAGTGCTCATGTATATTCATGCCTTCATCAGGTTCAAAAACTATCTTAGTCTTGTTGATTTCTATGTGTTCATTTGCTGTGCCTAAAAGCTTCCTGAACATATCTATCTCGGAATCCGCTTGAATTGGAAAATAGATTTTATTTTGTTCTATTTTTATTGGACGATGCAAGTTGCCTATTGTATGCCCAATAGTAACAGGCAGCTTGATAATATCGTCGCCGTTTAAATTACCTTTTATCTCCAACATTGCTACATTTTCTGGTTCTATCTCTACGGTGACCATCTTATTTTCAGTTAGCATAATTACATCACCATGTTTCAAGTGTGTGCCTTGTGGAAGGACCAAAGCGATATCTGAGCCTTTGTCAGAAGTCTTCCTCATTCTGACTCTTTCTGATTCCAGTCTATTGATTTTTATAGTTTCACATACGGCAGCAGCTCTTCTACACATCTCGTCATATTTTTGCCGCAGGTTGGTATCCTTTTTGATGTTTCCGATAACCGAATTGATAGTAATCAAATTGCCTCTTTGTTCCATCTTTGTATTGATCATACCGTTTTTTCTAGGTTTCTTGCTTCTTTCACCGCTTCAATCATATCTGATAACCTTTGTGTGTAGTCTACATAACCGTAATGATCAAAAGCTGACGATCGGTCAACATTTGCAAAGGCAAGTCCAGTTATACCAAAAATTGCCTTGGCACCAACTTCTAATTTCTCAACAATCACGCAGGCGGTAGCCTTATGGTCAGGATAATCAAGATTAAGATGGGAAGCAGGATCTATTGGGCCTGACATCGACTTAATTTTACCTCCTACAATTACAGCGTGTCTTATCTTTGTAGGATCTCTTACAATAAAGTTTTCATCTACGTTTGATTGTTCAACGCAGTGACGAATTAGCAACTTGATTTTTCTTACCTCTTTGTCTCTGACACTGCTTGTTGACTGAGATCCTCTGCGGCCAAGTTTCTATCTATGCGCAAAACAGATTTTGATATTTCCCCCGCAGCCTCTAATGCCATTGTTTTTACAAGTACAGGATCAACAACACCTTTACTCCACATATCTACTACTTCGCCAGAGTCAATATCGATGCCAAAACCATCAGGTGAAGCTTTTGCTGCCATAACCTTTTCAAGTCCATTAAATCCTGCATTAGTGAGAATCTGCCGCATAATACTCTCGAGGGCAGAAGTAACTACTTCAAGTCCTACTTGTTCTAGACCTTTTAGTCTTAGATTTTTTATTTTTTCTATTGTGTGCAACTCTGCTGCTCCTCCTCCAGCCACAATACCCTTATTGAGAGCTGCTTCTGCGGCGTTTACGCCATCTATGGTTGCCCTCCATCGTTCAAGAGATGTTTCCTTTGTTGTACCTGTAACTATCATCGTAACCATATTTTTGCCTGAACCATTTTCTAGGTAAACTACTCCATTGTCCTCATCTTCAGTAACGTGATCTGCTTTACCTAGAATATCTGGTTTTTTCAGCTCGTCAATCATTCTTACTGGCTTGGCGCCAGTATAACGTGACAAGTATTCTATCTCTTCTGTAGAAATGCGTACGGCAAACATCTTCCTCGACGCAAGCAAATCCTCAACAACTTGGTCCACTTCAGGAGAAGCTATGAGAAATGTATTTGCGCCAGTTGCCAACATGGCATCAACTATTTCTTTTGACTTTGCCAGCCTGTCATTTTCCATATTAAGTATTTCTTGGTACTTGCTGTTCTCCTTCAGCCAAGCCTCTTTAACAGGCTTCAAATCGAATTTAACAATCATTATTCTTGCTTGATTTATTTCAACAGGCATCTCTTGATCCATTCTTTTTCTCTCAAGTACTACACCGTTAACAACTCTGTCTTCCATATTGGTCCTTCGAATAACCATTATCGATTTATCAAAGTCAAATGATCCATTGTATCTTGCAGCTTGTCCTACAGATCTTAACGCCAAAATAACTAGAGAGGACAGTTTCTGTCCATCCATCTTAGATGATAACGATGTCTTGACTATTTGTTCTAACGTAATATCTTCCAAGGCGATCTTCTTTGCTTCCGCTTGCAGTATTTGACAAGCATGTTTCACTCCACTTTCGATTCCTTCGACTACCTTTGTGGGATGGACGCCAAGTTCCTTTATGAGTCTCTTTCCATCCTTTATCATTTCAGCTGCCATTACCACCGCTGTCGTCGTTCCATCACCAACTAATTGCTCCTGTCTCTCTGCTATTTGTACAATCATTCTCGCAACTGGATGTATTGCCCGCAAAGAAAGCAAAATTGTCACACCGTCATTTGAAACATGTCTGTTCATAGCCTGATCTATTAGAAGCTTGTCTAATCCTTTGGGCCCCAATGTTGTCCTCACTGTGTCTGCTATTGCCATCACTGCATTGGAATTTGATTCTAAGGCATTGAACTCTACATTCTCTGCCATGGGTCTCCATACCCCATAATTAGGATTTGACATCAAATATACTGTCTCAATTAGACAAAAATAAAGGTATGTGTATCTCTTAAAAACTAGAAAAAGGAAAAGCAAAGGAAAAAAAGAAACGTCTTACTTTATGCTGTAGGTGCGCAAATTTTATTATTACTCGAATCGATAATGCTTTTTGGGTTTTATGCCATAAAGTACCTTTGAGCTAAAGCAAGTTCCTTTGCTGGATCGACCGTTGCAATTTTTCCATCCAACTTAACCTCGTATGTTTCAGGGTCTATTGTTATTTCTGGCGTTTTGTCATTCCACACCATGTCCTGCTTACTTATAGATCTACAGTTCTTCACAGGCAAGATTACTTTCTCAAGACCAAGCTTCTCCGGTACTCCCAGTTGTAGGGCTGCCTTTGATGTAAAGGTAAAAGATGTCTTTTTTACTGCCTTGCCCATTGCTCCAAACATAGGCCTGTAGAATACTGGTTCAGGTGTAGGTAGTGATGCATTGGGATCTCCCATGATCGACCAAGCTATAAAACCTCCCTTAAACACCATTTTCGGCTTTGCAGCGAAGAATGCAGTTGGATACATTACAATATCAGCATATTTGCCCACTTCAAGGGAGCCTAAGTAGTCTGCCACACCGTGAGTAATAGCAGGATTTATCGTTGTCTTTGCAATGTATCTTTTTGCTCTGAAATTGTCATTGTCTACGCCCTGTTCTTCTTGCAACCTGCCTTTCATCTTTTTCATTTTATCAGCGGTCTGCCACGCGCGGATTACTACTTCGCCTATTCTTCCCATTGCTTGGCTATCAGAGGAATACATACTAAGCACACCTTCGTCATGCAAAACATCTTCAGCTGCTATGGTTTCAGCTCTGATTCTTGATTCTGCAAATGCGACGTCCTCAGCAACTGCAGGATTCAAATGATGACAAAACATTAACATGTCTAGGTGCTCGTCAACAGTGTTCACAGTATATGGTCTAGTTGGATTTGTTGAGGATGGAAGTGCAAATTGTTCTCCGGCAATTTTCATAATGTCTGGTGCATGACCGCCTCCAGCTCCTTCAGTATGATAAGTATGCAGCGTTCTTCCATCGATTGCATTTATTGTATCTTCTACATAGGAACATTCATTGATCGAATCAGTATGGATTGCTAACTGTGTATCAGTAGCATCTACTGCTTTTAAAGATGCGTCCAAAACGGCTGCAGTAGTTCCCCAATCTTCATGATCCTTTAGCCCACATGCTCCAGCCTCTATTTGCTCCAGTTGTGTTGCTAATGAAGGATGTGAATCATTACCCTTTCCTAAGAAACCCCAATTCATCGGCAAGTCCTCTACACTTTCCATCATTCTGCTGATATTGAAGACACCAGGAGTACAAGTAGTTGCATTTGTCCCGTCAGCTGGACCAGTTCCTCCTCCTATCATGTTGCAAATACCATTGCTTATCCCGTCGACATACTGTTGCGGAGATATCATGTGTATGTGTGTATCAAAGTGCCCTGGAGTGCAAATAGTATGCTCGCCTGCAGTAGCCTCAGTACAGGCTGATACTACCATATTTCTGCTAACCTTGTCCATTGTGTACGGATTACCTGCCTTTCCGACTCCCGCAATTTTGCCATCCTTTATACCGATGTCGCCTTTTACTATTCCAAGCACAGGATCTAAAACAACTGCATTTGTTATAAGAAAATCAAGTGCACCATTTGCATTAGT
>JBKOWU010000011.1:0-5622 GCA_046724555.1 Thermoproteota archaeon
TTTTGAATCAAAGTTTGGCAGACCAATTTACTCATTTACATTATATGAAAAAGTAAAAAGAGCCACAATAACTTTGTATGACAATAACAATGAAGAGTATCCTATACTCATGGTATCCTTTGATAGGGAAGCAGAACATGATTCAATAATAATGAGCAAAATACTACCAATCATCAAAGAACACATAACGCAAGAACCGTGAGAAATACAATATGAAAAATGTTATATTCTCTGTATTGCTAACCTGGATTATGAGCATTTTTCTCTTGCCCTACAAAAAATTTATTGTGCTCTCAGAGAGATTATGTCCATCTGCTATTATTATTAAATTGACTCAACAGCATCTGCATCAAAAGCAGTTGATATGATGTTATAACATGACGTAAGACATTTAGTAGTTGAAGACAATAATAATAATAATGAAGCTAACAAACCTATTGGCATGATTCTCCTCTTGACCTAAGAGATGGAGAATATGCAGATGATGCTCTAAGAGATTCAATTGAAGAGATATCCTCATATTATAAGTAAAAAACTATAGAGATATCACCATCCCAAAGTACTTAATGAAAGTGTTACCAATACAAGATTAAGATTAGGCTATCTTAGGATCTGTTATATCATACCAGCAAGATATACAGCAATCACCACGATCACTATAAATCTGGACTTCTGGGATTCATAGAGATAAAATGCCCATCTTTTCGAAGTCAATATTTTCTTAGAGATCCATCCTACATCTAATTCATTTGAGCTGTGGCAGATAGATTTCATCAATGGAGTGGCCGAGAAGATTAACAACTTAGAAACTTATATCATGCACAAGCCTAGCAGTGATAAATATCCATACAGGCTATCTTCTCAGGGTATCAACACCATTGAAGACTTCCTGTTACTTATCTATACACAAAATGGTTTGAACATTAAGATGGATTTGACAAAAAATAAGGGCAGATGCCCCGTTATATCATTTACAAAGTCATGAAGATGAGATCTTTGAATGTAACAGCGCAGTAGATAACTATAGGGTATTAAACAAAGAAGCTACACCTTATAACGATATTGGTGCCTTTAGACTAGCATTGAAATTTTACCGCTTTGAGATAGAGAACTTCCTATGTTAATCTGAAAGCATTATACATATATAGACAACTCTGGGCTCATTTGAGTAGTAAGCCTACATTGAATCTAAAGCGACAAAAGAAGAAGGTATCTACAAAACAACCAAAATGGGAAATACATGCCTATTTTCTGGACGCGTGTAATTGTGATTGGGGATGTCCTTGCCAGTTTAACGCTAGACCTACTCATGGCAATTGTGAAGGAGTTGCTGGTTACCATATACTAAATGGTAGTTATGATGGTAATAGAGTTAAATTGGATGGATTTAATATGGCATTGATTGCTTCTTGGCCAGGTCCTATCCATGAAGGTCATGGAAAATCATCTTATTATATAGACAATAGAACAAATGAAGAACAGTTTGAAGCCTTATCGAATGTTATTACAGGTAAAGCTGGAGGAGGACCTTTTGCACTATATGCAAGCACAATAGAAGATTTTCAGGAACCAAAGAGAGCGAGCGTAAAGTTCCAATCACGAGGTATTAGAAGTTATGTAAAAGTAGGAGGAAATATCGCAGAAGCATGGCTTGAACCTATAAGAAATCCAGTAACAGGCAAAGTACATAGAGCTATTATAGAGATACCTGAAGCTTTTGAATCAAACAGAATGGAACAGGCATCTATGAAGAAACTTGTTGCAGGTGATGGTTACCTTAGCTTTCGATATGAAGGAACTTATGGCAGTTTTTCAGAAAATACATGGAATGGACCATGAATAAATAGAAAGTATAGTTATGACTTTTACATTCAAAAACTATCTTCTATTGACGGCAACAGGATAGAAAACTGTTCCTGTCAATTTCGATTCAGAACACAATACATGATGACATTATATTAGCATGATGAACAACACATAAGGCTTTCTTTCACATATCTTGATAATAGTGTGAGTAAAATTGCTGTACATAGTAAGCGTGAATACCTTGAACGATTAAGCGTTAATGGGTGCAACAAATGAGCACAAAGATGCAACAACGGATTGAATGGCCTAGAGCCAAAGTTATGGAATTGTTAACCAAAGGTGAGAGCAATCAGTCAGAAATAGCACTCATACTCCAGGTAGACAAATCTTTTGTATGTATGGACATAGCATATCTCAGGCAACAAGCCAAAACTAACATCAAAAGATACATTGACGAGCGATTGCCAGAAGAATATGGAAAATGTCTTGTTAGGTTAAATGCCATCTTCACCGATTCTGTATACATGTACTGCTTGATAAGAGATATTATTTCCAGTTGGAGCAATAACAAAGAAGTTTCCTGTATGCTTCATCATCATCACACATTATTTGAACTACCTTATTACCTGCTGCTATTGTCTCTTGCACTTCATGATGAAGATTATCAAAAGCACCTAGTAAGTTGCTGACAGTATCAATAAACTCTGCTGGTCCTCTAAGCTTTGATCTCACTGAATCTATCCATGATTTCTCCTGTTACATCTTGCTGTATCATTGCTATCGCAAATGTAGCTACCATTGTCAGAAAAAGTTTAGGTATTGAATTGGATTTCATCACATTTCTCACCATTTAGTCATTATATGTGGAACTGAAGACAAGATCCCGTATGTTTCTCAAACGGTAAAGAGTTATCCCATGTATTATAAGTGCAAGAGGCACTCCCACTGTAGGCACCAAAATCCACGGAAATGTACTCATTGTTAATATACCAAATCCAGGAGAAGTTATCAAACCAAGACTTACTGCCATTACTAAATCCGCAATACCTAGTAAATTCCAAACTACAAGAGCATATTTGGACCAACCAAATCCTCTCCTCAGAAAGTATGCAAAGGGTATTGCTGTAACTCCAACTAAAATGTCTCCTACCCCTGCAGGTATTCCGAACGCTGGATGAAAGATTCCCTGTGACACTCCCCATAAGAAGGCTATACCTAAGAGTCTCCATGTGTGAACGGCTACTAAAATCGATGTTCGGTTATTGTATCGTACTTGTTGTTTTATTGGATTCTCATATGAAGGTTTCATTTTCATACTACATATGAAAAGTATAGTTTATAAGTCTCACGTAACCAGATACATAGTTAGTTACTACATAGATAGAGAGTGAAATGATAAATGACAGATACAATGAACAACAATATCAGCTGTTCCATAATAAATAGGATCTATACCATGTCAGAGCTCAAATCATGTCCAATTGAAACGACGTTTAGAATTATTGGAAAAAGATGGACAGTACTAATCATAAGGGAAATTCTCATAGGCAATACACAGTTTAATCGTTTCATGGAAAACATAAGGGGAATATCACCAAAGGTTCTTACAGAACGTCTACGTGAACTGGAACGGCTAGGAATCATTAGGAGAAGAATAGTATCAAAATATCCTCTTCGAGTAGAATATAGCTTGACTGATATGGGTAAAGGATTCGAACCTGTATTATTAAGCGCAGCTTCCTTTTCTATCATGCACATGCCTAGAAGCGTCTTTAAGGACGGGAAGCCAAGAACACCTAACCAGCTGTTAGCAGAGCAATAATGAAAAAGAATTACACGAAGACGTAGATAAAGCTAATAATTTAAACTGCGTAATATTTACGAGACAAAAAAACTTTGAGTACGAAAATTGAACAACTAGAGTGGTGTAGGTCTAAGGTAGTAGATCTAAGAGCAAGAGGCTTGAGTCAAACAGAGATAGCACATGAGTTGCAGTATCAAAGGCTTCAATTAGCTCTGACATTCAGTAGCAGGCTAAAGAGTATATCAAAGATTCCTGTTTGAAGCCAAAGACGCAAATCCATGATAGCCTACTATTTTTTGTAGTAGATAATTACATTCTGTATTGGAGTACCGATCATGATTGTTATCTATCTTGTATGATTAGACAAGGTACTTATCACGAATCTTTCTTTGAGATCGTACGTGACTACATTACAATATATCAAAAATAAGCAGCAAGAACAAAACAAAAGGCTGTCGCTGGATTCAGGCATCGCTGGTAATGACGACAACAGCAACGATGACCAACTAACTGAAGGTGCATTAGAACAGACATAGTAGACAAGGTTTACAAAATTTGCATAAAGGCTATGTAGAAGAGGAGCATGGAATGTTTGTTAGTCTGTCGTCGCAATCAAGAATCAGTTCAATAATTATTTAGTAGTTTTTTGTATTAATCCATTCTATAAAACTGGCATAGTTCAAGGAACGGACATCATCTAAATAATTTGGAAGGATTTTGATAAATTTAAATTCGTTATCCAATTCAAATGATAAAACAGGATCTCTTAGCTCTCTTCTGATTATTTTTTGCGCATATTCTAATGCTGACATATTATCTGCATATTCACAATAATTAAACAATCTACCTCCCCCGATCATCCTTTTCAAATTCAATTCCTTGACAAGCCGCTTTCTCGCATCGTACAACATTTTGCCTATACCTTCATGTCTATATTTTGGATGAGTCGAGATATCTGCTCCATATAAGCTGTCTCCTTTTGGATCATGATTTGTAAATAAACCATTTGCAGTGATATCCTTCCATGTGTGTTCAGCATATTCGGGATTGAGAGAAACCACCAGGGTGCTTGCAGAACCAACCATAGTACCGTCAGGCTCAATAGCCACAAATTGACCTTCTGGAAAAACTTGAAGATGGCTTTCTAGTTCTTCAGGCCGCCAGATATTTCCACATCTTGCAAGATATGGGAATGATTCTTTTTGTAAACTCACTATGTTTGCAATATCTTGTACATTGGTATTTCTAATTAGGACGCCTGTTTGAAGAGGATGTAATAGAGGTTCTTGTTGTTGTTGCCCTGACATTGAAGAAGTGGTGTTATCATTACCATTATTTTCAATACGATTCGACATATTGTATATACCCGATATTTCTATGAATGATCGATATAAGCTTGGCGATTACTGAGGTCACAGAGATGGTGAGATTGTACTCGCAAACTCCATAGAATGATTACGCTTGCGATATCTTTCTTTCTTTCTTTGAATAAGCTTTAATTCTTGCTATTGAAAAAAGATTAATCAGCAAGTAAAAATTTCTGCAAAGAGCATTCCTATGCTATTCAAAGCAATAACATGAGCTTCAACAATACTTTTTGAAATAAACAATGCTAAGCCAGTGCATCCTGTTTCTGATTTAGTAGCAAATTTCTTAAACTGTTATGGGTTTCCATCAGTCCATTTAAAAGACTATGCGGTAAGTATGAATAGTAACGACCGGTATTAGTCACCAGTGTATTTTAATTTAGATCAGTTAGGTGATTCTGCAAGTCTTTAAATCTATTTCTTAATGTGACCTCTGTTACTCCATCTACATTAGAGATTTCTTTTTGACTTATATTTTCACCTGTTTTTATGCATGATATATAGAGAACAGTAGCTGCTAATCCCATCGGATCTTTACCAGCAGATATTTCATTTTCTGTGACTTCTTTCATAATGTTAAAAGCTTGACGTTTTGTCTTTTCAGTTAAATTAGCTTTGTTTGCAACTTTAGCAATGCACTTGACT
>JBKOWU010000088.1:0-82441 GCA_046724555.1 Thermoproteota archaeon
ATGTGCTAGTAGTAACCCTCCTTCTGTTTTAAGTGGGATTTCGCTAAGCAGCCAACCTGAGCAAGTGCAGGACTTACGCTCTGTTTGGCCTTACTCCACTCGGGTCGACAGTTTCATTCCAGTATAAGAAATCTCAGGCTACTTGCCATCATCGTACATGCATTATTTTTCCTCTGTGTTTTCTGGATATCTTTTCTGATTCGTAGCCAGCTGTCTCCAGCTAATTATCGCTAAATCGAGTGCCTGCTATGAGGGAGGAGTTTCCTCTCTGTCGAGTTACCCACACGCTAGCTCATGATTAAAGAAAAAATGCTATAATCATATATTAATATTAATACAATTGAGGGAAATACGATTTTTCGAGATCGGCAATTTCTCGCAAGTTTTTAGCATTGGCATATTCTTCCAAAAGGCTAGAGTTTAACTCTAAAAAGGTATGGCCCCATTTGAATTTGTTCATTAATAGTGCTGCCATTTCTTTAAATCCTAAAATATAGAGCGAGCCACACAATGCTTCAGCTGTAGATAACATGCCTGCTTTGGAATAATTAGTAGGATTTGCTGCCAATAAAAGAGGCAAGCGTCTGCCTATACCCTGAAAAATGATCTTTCTATATCTGAATATGTCATCAGCTCGCTCCCATGAACAATCAATCGCGCACACTGAGTTGGAAATCTTTGAGTCTTGTCTAGATAGGAGAATGTTGGCATAAGGATTCAGTACTAGCATATCTTTATGAAGATAATATACACGGCGTACCAAATTAAATTTGACCAGTTTGGCAGCAGTGCACCTGTATGGATCATCCTGCCTTAACATTAATACTAATGGGTTAGTCAAACTTCACATCAAGCCTATCAGCCGAGCTCGTAATAAATTTTTTACGTACACCTATTTATTACTAGGCTTATCCGCCACCTCCTCGTATAGGCACTTGTTTAGTAAACATGTTAAGCTACATACGCACTATAGCTTATGGGTTAGCAGCTTTGCTATTTGATAGTGACATCATGCTTCCGATAGCTTCAAAGTAGGATTCTATATCCATTTCAGTTATTCTTCCATCATCTATATTTATGATGTATACCATGTGCAACCTTGCACTTTGAATCTCATTTAGACTCACGGGGGGGTTTCTGTAGTATCTGTCGCACAGTAATTTGACTTGCTCTACTTCGCTATGTTTCCTGTATCTGGGAGGCCTTCCAAATACCTTGGGTATAGAAAGGATACTTACCGGTGGTGTAGCCAAGACGAATTGATTTGAAAATTTGCTATACCTAGCAATCTTGCTTGCAATTCGGGCAGAGTAATATGATAATGGATCAAGAGCATGTTCAGGAGGTATGAAACCTGTTTCTATTTCAACTATCGTTTCACCATCGCCCTTTGTAGCAAAAAGATCGCATACTAGTATGTTAGTTAGCTGTTTTTCGACGTCGACAGTATAACCATAATGAATTAGATGCCTAGCACACACAAGTTCCATTGTGGAATGGTTGATCTTAACCAAATTCTTTTTGTACAATTCTATTAAACGATATTTTACAAAATCCAGCTTTTTAACGACTTCATCTGATTCTGCCTCTACCAACTTACTGGAAAGAGTATTTACATCCTCAGTAAACCTTTCTAAATCCAAATGCGATATAATAATTAGCAAGTATTTTAAATATGCTGTGTGACAAAAATATAGCAACGTTAAAAATCCCCGTTTGTACACCTATTCAATATGTCGAATATTAAAAAAATTGCAGTGCTTGGCTCAGGTGTAATGGGTCATGGGATAGCACAAATCTCTGCTACGGCGGGTTATACCGTTGCTCTGCGTGACATTGAAGAGTCCTTTCTGCAAAAGGCGATGGATAAAATAAAGTGGTCTCTTGGCAAGCTCGTGGAAAAAAAAAATTAACTCAGAAAGACGCTGATGATATCTCTAATAGAATAGTCCCAACAGTGGATCTTGCGCAGGCATTGAACAACGCCGATCTTGTTATAGAAGCGGTGCCTGAAGATATGAATTTGAAGAGAAAGGTATATACCGAAATAGACAAAGTCGCAGACTCAGAAATGATTTACGCATCTAATACGAGTACATTGCCAATTACTGAAATGGCTATCCTAACACAGAGACCGGAAAAGTTTGTAGGTGTACATTTTTTCAATCCGCCACAATTAATGCAGCTTGTCGAGGTTATTCCTGGTGCATATACAAACGAAGATACAATTCATACTGTGAGAGACTTTATAAAACATGTGGGTAAACAACCAGTATTATGTAGAAAAGATGTTGCAGGTTTCATAGTCAACCGTATATTTATCCCACTAGTACACGAAGCAGTGTATTGCCAGGAGAGAGAACATGTTTCGATGGCTCAAATCGACTCGGCGGTTAAGTTCAGGATGGCCTTTCCTATGGGAATCTTTGAACTCGCAGATTACACTGGTCTGGATGTCATATATAAAGCAACTATGGAGATGTATACACGGGATAAAAACGTGGTAAATCCAAATGCTAAGATAAAACAGTTGGTCGACGAAAACAAGTTGGGTCAAAAATCAGGACAAGGATTTTATGAATACAAAGGTGATACATATCAACGTATCAATCTGACCGAAAATCAAGCAGCAACATACGATCCTATAAAATTACTAGCTGTTGCAGCCAACAATGCTGGCTGGCTCATTTCTCATGAAGTGTGTGATGTACAAGATCTCGAGAAAGCCCTCAAACTTGGTATGGGTTTAAAGACAGAGCTGTTCACGACCGTACAAAAGTTTGGCATTGAAAATATTATACAGACACTGAATAATATGCAAAAAAATTATGGTTCGTTTTATGAGCCAGATCAGTATCTCCTTAACTACAATACTCGGTAAGCATTATTGTTTTCCATTTATAACAAGTTGAACGGCCGAATAAGCATCATTAGCCAGAATCAAGGGGGTAAGCTTGCGCCCATCAAGAAATTGACCAGCATACGCTTCTGATACTCCTCCACTTCCAGAAACCACAACCATAGTCTTTTTGATCATGTATCCTACTGCCAATTCTAATAACGTCCCTACTCCACCACCAACTGCAATTATTCCATCAGCGGACGTGGCTACCAACAGGTCTCTTGCAAAACCCATACCAGTACAAATTACAATATCGCAAAATTTATTAGCAAAAGAAAATTCCTGCTGAGGTATTATACCTACCGTAGTACCGTTATTTTCTTTTGCTCCTTTACATGCTGCTTCCATTACCCCACCTAACCCGCCGCAGATCAAGATTGATCCTGAACGCGCTACTTCTCTACCTACTTGTAAAGCGAGCTTTGTTGCCTCGTCAGTGCAATTCTCTTTATTATAGCCGATGACCGCGATTTGAAATTTACGCATATAATCCAGAGACAGAAATTATCAGTGACTTATACTTTATGACATGCGTTCTAACTAAGCTTGCAACTCAGCCTAGTCATAATATATCAATATCAACGCTTTGATAGAACGCCCGCTCTTTTTATTTTTCTGTTCAAACCATCAGTTAAAGATCTTGGCTATTTTGGAAGACAGTACAGATGCTTAGTACGGTTAAAAAAAGGATGTAAGGTTATAAAGTAATATAAGGCTAGCTTTCAACAAGCCTAAATGGATTATCGAATCAAGGACATTTCTTTAGCTGAAGACGGTAAGAGGAAGATCGACTGGGCAGAAGTACATATGCCTGTGCTTGTCGCACTGAGACAAAAATATGAAAAATCTAAACCTCTGAAAGGCATTCGCGTGGCTGGTTGTTTGCACGTAACGAAAGAGACTGGGGTATTGGCAAGAACACTTAAAGCAGCAGGAGCCCAGATATGCTGGTGCGGCTGCAATCCTCTGAGTACCCAAGATGATGTCGCAGCTTCACTAGTGGAGCATGAAGGACTATCAGTATTTGCTAGCCGCGGCATTTCAACTGAAGAATACTATGATGATATTCATTCTGTTATTAGTTTTGGACCTAACATCACAATTGATGACGGAGCCGATCTCACTGTAGAGCTACATAATAAAATGGCTGACAAGTCAAAGATAGCAGTTTATGGGGGAACCGAAGAGACTACTACTGGTGTTATTAGATTACGGGCAATGCAAAACTCGTCTAAACTGATGTATCCTATTATCGCAGTGAATGACGCTGAGACGAAACATGATTTTGATAACGTATATGGAACAGGCCAGTCAGCTTTAGACGGTATTATTAGGGCGACTAATGTATTACTAGCAGGTAAGAACATCGTAGTTGCTGGATATGGTCATGTCGGTAAGGGCGTGGCAAAGCGTGCATCAGGAATGGGTGCTAATGTTATTGTTACAGAAGTCGATCCAATAGCAGCACTAAAGGCAAAGCTAGACGGGTACTCTGTAGTACCAATGAAAACTGCAGCTAAGGCTGGGGACATATTTATAACGACTACTGGTTGCAAAGACGTAATCACCGCAGAAGATATTTTTAATATGAATGATGCGGTGATATTAGCAAATGCTGGTCATTTCAATATAGAAATTTCTGTCTCTACTCTTGAGCATGAAGCCTTAGCTAGGAAACACATCAACGAACACACAGTGCAGTACAATCTGAACAATGGTCATAAAATTTATCTAATAGGCGATGGCAGATTGGTAAATTTAGCCGCAGCAGAAGGTCACCCTTCAGAAGTAATGGATATGAGCTTTTCGAATCAGTTTTTGTCGGTTCTAAGACTTGTCAGTTCAAGGAACGATTTGGAGCCTATCGTATATGATATAGAGAGAAGTCAGGACCAAGAAATCGCAATGGCCAAATTAAAATCCATGGGAATAGAAATAGATAGGCTGACACCTGATCAAAAGTTATACCTTGACGGATTCAGTGAAGGAACATGATAACAGTATATATTAGTTCAGGAGGATATATATATATTCAGATAGAAGTCCTACAGTGTTTCTTCAGAAAGCAGGTATTTTCAAATCAAAGCATATCCCTTGCTATTTTTCATATATAGAAACATTCAAACTTTTATTTGGATAGGTGGTACATACTTTCAAATGTCATTTGGTGTGGATGTGCTTGGTACATTGAGTGAGAAACTTAAGCATATGTTTGATGAGTCTCAAGGGAAATATATGGTGTTTGCAAATGACCAGAAATTATATAGTGAACAGACAACAGATGAAAAGGAGTTTATTCTTAAGATTATAGAATACCTCGTAAATTTATCCGCTCTGAATTTCCTGTCCATACGTGTGGTCTTGGAATTGAAATCTGCTATGGACAAGGGAACATCAATTAAAGACGCAACCGGCGGATTAGGTTCTTCTGCATCCCAACAGCCAAGTTTCGGAATAGGAGGTTTTATTAGTGCTGGGGGAACCGCTGGAATAGATCACAAGTCTTCGGATGAGCAACTAATATTGCCTACTTTCAAACCTGTTGACATCGAGATCGAAAGAAGTGAGCCCCCGGTCGAGGAAAACATATTGTTTCACGACAACGCTAGAACCTGTCATGTATGTAAAGTCACAATTTCTTCAAAAGCAAAATTTTGTACCAAGTGCGGAGCTCTACAATAACGCAAAATAATCCCAAAGATAAAGGGATTGCTACAGAGATTTATCTTTCTTTTTTAATGCTTGCATTTGGTGTGTATGGGCACCTGTTCATTGTGTGAACATTGATGAATATTTCATATCAATGGCATAATATGATCATCTTACAATAGGGATCTTGTTTGAACAGAAAATGCAGATATTAGGTATGCAATTTTTATATCCTAGCCTGATATACATCCATCCGTACAGCCATGCATTATCCAACTCTTGAAAAAAAGGAAGATATTATAAACCACAAGCTCTTGCTTGGAATTTTTTACATTTGTGCGGTGTCAATGGCAGCAATTACTGTTTATGCGTTGTATGCAAGCATAGTAGAATATATGTCCAGTGGAAGGGTGGTTATAGGCGAAGTATTGGTTTATACAGACTTTCCAGTTCGTGGACTCGCCAAGCTGGTGACTTATTTGATGATTGTATCTGTGGTAGGATGGTATTGTGTTACTAAGCTTGGCGGAGATAAAGTAAAAGATATATCAAAGCCAGTCAAGTCCATTCTGCAACTCATTGTATTGGCCATTGCCGTAGTGGCACTATACGAGTTTATTTATAATTCAATTATATGGAACTCCCTCATTACAGCGGACGCTGTCAAGGGCGTAATTAGACTTGATAACATTAATCTACCATATCCTAACCCAAATACTCCATGGAATCTTGTATTTGCCACAAAGATGTCTTTAGCAGCCTTTCTAATCTCTGCGCATGGATTTTATATTATGTCAAGAACGAAAGAGCCTACAGGAGGATTATGTTAACCATATTTCACGTCTGACAGGATGTCTTATGTTCAGAAAGTAAATTCGGAATATATTTGTTCTAAAGAATAATTGCAACCATAGAACAAGGGAGATTATATGTCATACTTGGTGCCAGATAATATGTATATTTAGCAGAAACTAAAATAATGAGTCAAATTTAAGCTAACTAATAATATGTATCTCAAAAATTCAAACTCCACCAAAAGCAACATGAACTTTCTATATCTGGTGGCAGTCTTGTTTGCTCTTGCATTTTACAACATTTGGTTCTTCTGTGTAGCGACAGATATGTGTTCACAATACGCTGCGGCATTGTCTGTCACCTCAAGGAATTTCCTAACATACGATAGCCCAATATACGGATTCAAAATACAATATCCTTCAGATTGGCAAAAAATAGAATTCAGTGAAGTAGAAGAAGGTAATCGCAAAATTATAGTAAATTTCGTATCTCCTTTAGGAAGCCCGTCTGATACTTTCAGAGAATATTTTATAATTGAAAGAGGCCTTCTGAAGGTGCCGACT
Organism: Thermoproteota archaeon; assembly: GCA_046724555.1. Lineage (GTDB taxonomy): Archaea > Thermoproteota > Nitrososphaeria > Nitrososphaerales > Nitrososphaeraceae > JAFAQB01. The sequence goes on from JBKOWU010000088.1 coordinate 6,910, forward strand.
AGATCTCTTGATTCTAGTGTCGACACATATATCACCTCGCTAAAATTTTTACCAAACTTTAAGCTTATTGAATCAAACATGCTTTCACTTGCTAATAATCCGGCTGAAAAATTGGTATACAGCTATAATAACCCGCTGGTTGGAGTAACACAGACAATGGATACGTTGATAATAAAAGATGATAAATTGTTCCTACTGTCGTTCAATTCAGACGCGGCTACATACAACAACTATCTTCCAATAATCCAAAAAATGTTAGATTCTCTCAGCTTCAGTTAACATCAAATACAATTACCTGCTCGGTAAAATATTTAGATCTTTAATCTAACTAACTTGCCAACTTTAGGGTTACATTCCATTTATAAACAGCTATTGAGTCAAACATCAATAGCAATTTTTTCTATACAGATCAATTACAAAAATGCTGTGTTGCTAAGGTATATGTATTATATATTGTATTGATAACCGTACGTGAACATGAAGTCCTTTCTTATCCAACTTAAACGTATAATTGTTGTTGTATCAGAAAAAGCAAGTTCGATCCTTAAGGTCACAGGAAAGGAAATAGCTAAACAATTAAAATCCTTATTGCAAAAACAGAATGTAATGGCGGATAGAACCGGTGGAACTTCATATAAGGAAAGATCGATTAGATTCAAACAGTTACTAAGAAGACTTGGGATTATCACTGCTGCGAAGCTGGAAGAAAGTATACGCGAGACTAAGGATGCAATTAAGCATGATATTGAAGTTAATACACAACTTATTGATAAGAGCTCCGAATCTGTGCCTACGGAGAATACTATTAAAAGGACTAACTTGAATGAGGATTTGGCACAACAGATAAGACAGCAAATTGGACTTGACTGCGAAGCCTCCGAAATTGGCTCACTCCAAATCGAGCACAAGAGGTATTACAGTAATAGTTTTACTATGAACCCAAAAATAATTACTAACAGAGGCTGTATATTGGTAAGTGGCAAGAGGTTTAATATCATACAGATAATCCAAAGAAATTAAATCGAGACAATCGCAAGACGTAGTCACGTAATATAGGTTCATAAAATAGGTTTAGTTGTGCGGTGCAAATGTATTGACGTTGCTATATTTGTGCGATTTACAATGGAGTACGATATCTTTGTCCTCATGATCATCGATCTATGATTATCACTCGCTGTCTTTTATGTAGATTCTATACAGAAAATCATACGATAATATAAGCTAAAAATAATTAAATTCATAGGTAGATTGAGTAATTTAATGATAAAAAAAAGTGAAATAACAATACTATCTGGGATCGCCATTTCGTCCGTGGTTATTGCGTCCGTAATGTTAGCAGCTATTCAATTACAACAGATAGCCCTTGCTCAGAACTCATCAAATCCATTAGCCAAGGTCCCGGTTATAGGACAACTCATGGGAGGTAACAAAGGCGGCAATGCAACATCATCCTCTGGGAACACAACGAATTCTTCGTCCCCTTCTAGCAACCAGAGCTCATCAAATCCATTAGCCAAGGTCCCGGTTATAGGACAGCTTCTTGGAGGCAAATAACAAAAAACTATAAAAATAGCTAGAACACGAACAGTTCGATGCTATTCCAGCAAGCACTTGAGTGCGGTGATGGACAAGCCATCTGTTCAGGATATCTTATATTTATTTGTGTAAAGGATAGTAACAGACTCGGTCCTGGTACTCTTAATTTGGTCACTACTGATTTTGTTTTGATCTTAATAGATTCAGAGCAGATCCTTCCCGGAACCATTCGATCTGTGATATGTTGTAAGAATGCTGCAAATATACGGCCTCAGTACTTCCATTTTTGTGCCGCAAGTAACAACTCAAGCGTTTTTCAGGTTGTAATCCTTCGACTCCGACTATATCTAGTCGGTCATCTTCAAGTATTCTGTCATAATCATTTGGGTTCTCAAAGGTGAGCGCAAGTATGCCCTGTTTTTTTAAGTTGCTTTCATGTATTCTTGCAAAGCTTTTGGCAATTACTGTGCCACAGCCAAGATATCTGGGAGTCATGGCGGCATGTTCCCTACTGCTTCCTTCTCCGTAATTTTGATCTCCTATGATAGCCCAGTTAATACCTTTTTCTTTGTACTGCCTTGCTATATGGGGAAATGATTCTGTCTTGCAATTAAGAATGTTTTTGCCAACCCCCACTTCTCCAGTATAGGCATTTAGTGCACCTAGAAGCAAGTTATCACTAATCTTGTCGAGATGACCTCTATACATCAACCAAGCCCCCGCAGGAGAGATATGATCGGTAGTACACTTTCCTTTTACCTTTGCAAGTATTGGAAGAGATACAAAATCCTCAATTTTCCATTTAGGAAATGGGTTGAGCTTTTGTAGCCTATCGCTGTCTTTGTTGATGAGTACTTCAATACTATCGGGGTTCTTAGCCGGTGCTATATACACATTGTTGACACGCTGAAAGCCATTCTCAGGTGTCTCGGATGCTATTGGCGGAGGATTTAATTTGAACCTTGTTCCATCGTCTGCAATCAACTCTTCAGTCATCGGATTGAATGATAGGCTTCCTTTAAGAGCTAAGGCAACAATGATTTCAGGACTTCCAATAAAATTCATTGTTTCTCTACTGCCATCATTACGCCCAGGAAAGTTTCTATTGTATGATGTAACTATGGTGTTTGGTTGACCCTTTTTTAGCTCGGGTCTGCTCCATTGACCTATACACGGGCCGCAGGCATTAGCAAGAACAGTCGCACCTATTGACCTTATAGATTCCATCTGGTGGTCCCTCTCTATAGTTGCTCTTATCATCTCTGAACCCGGTGTTACCAGCAGTGGAACCTTTACCTTTAGCCCTTTTACTCTTGCTTGTTGTGCAATCCCTGCTGCACGTGACATGTCCTCATAAGACGAGTTTGTACATGATCCTATAAGCGCGACTGATATGGCATCTATGTATTTGTTATTTTTAACATCTTCTCCCATGCGTGATATCGGCCTTGCCAAATCAGGGGTATGAGGTCCGGCAATATGTGGCTCTAGGCGAGAAAGATCAATTTTAATTAACTTCTGAAAGTATTTTTCAGAATTTTTGTCAGATTTTCCTATTTCTTCTTCTATTTCGGCATCTTGCGACAACGTTTCGATATGATCATTCGCAAGGTCAGCTATACTAGCTCGCTCTGTTGCTCTAAGGTATACACCCATTCTCTCGTCGTACGGGAAGATAGAACATGTAGCACCGATTTCCGCTCCCATGTTAGTTATGGTTGCCTTGCCAGTACAACTGATTGACTTCGAACCAGGTCCAAAGTATTCTATTATTGCATTTGTGCCGCCGGATACCGTAAGCTCTGAAGCAACGCGCAGTATTATATCCTTTGGAGCCGTCCAATTGTTAAGCTTGCCAGTCAAATACACTCCGATACGCTTGGGATACAAAAGTTCCCACGGCATGCCAGCCATTGTTTCAGCAGCATCTATACCACCTACTCCTACTGCAACCATCCCGAGTCCACCTGCATTAGGAGTATGCGAGTCAGTTCCTATCATAAGACCACCCGGAAATGCATAGTTTTCAAGTATTACTTGGTGTATGATCCCAGCACCAGGCCTCCAAAATCCAATTCCATATTTCCTGCATGCCGATTCTAGAAATTGATAGACTTCATTGTTTTCATAAATTGCAGCCTTGGTATCAGATTCTGCCTCAGTTCTTGCCTGTATAAGATGGTCACAGTGAACTGACGTTGGGAGAATTGTCTGCTTTAGGCCCGCTTGCATGAATTGAAGAATAGTCATTTGACCAGTAACATCTTGTAACGCGACTCTATCTGGTTGAAGTAGAACGTAACTTTTGCCAGGTTCAGGTACATTGTCTTTTTTAGCTGTCTCATTAAGGTGTCCTGATATTATCTTTTCACTCAAAGTCAGTGGACGATTAATAATTTTTCTGAATTCTAGGATTTTCTCTTGAGATTTTTTATAAACTGCTGACACCAATTCTGGACTAGTCAGCATTTCAGTATTTCTTAGCACAGGCTAGATACCTAGTATAGATAGTAACAAAATGTGCTAATAACATTTTACCTGTATGGCGTCATCCACTTGACAACAACCAAATAATAATATACTATAAGGTTAATCAATTTGGGTCAGGACTTTGTTGCTCGATAATCTGAGGATGTGCACTCTTTCTTCATTTAAAGAATTGGCTCCATGATATATGCCAATAGAAATAATTAGTTCCAGGTCTTGTAAAATGATCAAGCAAATCTGACACTTCATCAATTTATAGTTATTAGAGGTATTCCGAAATGTTAGGCGAACTTTGCTCGGCTTACAGTAGGTTTTTACTTGTACTGGAAATTTCGGAATTCCCATAAACCTCACCTCACCTTATAATTTCAGTTTTCTGTTCTGCTGAATCTAAAGTATTTATGTTGATATTATCTCTTGCAAACTAAGGAAAGGCATCAGTCAGGAATTTGTAATACTATGATCTTAAATATTGGAAATTATACCTTGAATTCTGACTGGGGATATTATATTTCTAATTGACTTATACCTTTTTACGGTTATCGTCAATGCGTCCTGATGACCAACGACGAGTATATATTTCATCCTTGAGATCAAAGCCCTTGAACATCTTGAAATAGGCCTGCTTTACCTTTTTTTGTTTGTCAAATTCAGATTGGATCCAAAGGGTTTCGAATATAGAGAGGCACGATGAAACTGTAGATTCATTATTTGAATAAATTGCGATCCCAGTTGCTTCTTGAAAGGTTTTCTTTGTATCGTCGTTGACTTCAATTGCTAAAGAGATAGACTGATCTATTACCAAAGTTGTTATTTTGGTTTGTAGCAGTTTTTTAATATATTGGATATTGATCGCAAGTTTTTTTTGCCGAATGTTTTTTTGTATCGTTTCTTCTGCTGTCCCATCATCGTCTGTCTGCATTAGTATTTTTACCACCACTCCTCGTTCTGACGCTTCCCACAATGAATTTAATAATCCGCTATATTCGGCCCTGTAAAATGAATTGATTGTAGAAAACAATAGGAGTATCTCGTATGATGCAGACGTCAAAAGATCGGCAGCAATTCTTTGTATCTCTGAAGGGTCATGAATATTGGTTATAAATTCTCCCTTGATGTCTTTACGAATTTCCCTAATCTTTTCTCTGGCTGGAATTGCCTTGTTACACAGGTTATCAAACAAATATTGCTGTGCCTGCACAAATGATTTAGACTTACTATAGAAGAGTTGGGTAACTATCTGTCCCTTTCCATTGTCATCTAGTAGATAGCATAAATATTTGATTCCGTCAGAAATGATATATGTACCCTTGAGACTATCGTTATGAAAAACTTCTCCATGTTTCATCATCACGGTGCAAAAATATATGTTATTTTCAAAAATTTCTGTAATGAACCTTGTTCTTACACCCTTTGTTTTCAAGTATGTCAACGAATTCCAAAATGACTCATCACGGGTGAGAATAGACAATCCTGCTGAATCTAGACAGAAATCAATTCTTTGCTCTGTATTCGAAATAACCCGTAATGGCACCGTTGACACGTCGTGCCTCTCATCTATCAGTTTGACAGCGTGAGATCCTCTAGTATCAGTAAGCACCTTGATTTATGCTCAGTATAAACTATTTAAAGCTGCATTATTAAACATTCGGGTACTTAATAGGTATATTCGGAGATAAATTGAACTTGTTACTTCTTATTAAGAGAATGTTTTTTTAGCCATTGATACCTCTGTGATCCATTCACATGTTACTCCTGCCTTGTCGTGATGATTCTCAACTGATACCTTATCTGGAGCGCTAAGAAGACAAAAGCACACGTCGGCTTCTTTGTTATAAAACAAATTTACATGCGAGACGCCAAATTCATCGACTGGGGACTCGGAAAGTTCCCGCAGATGTTCTTCGCTAAAGGGTACCTTATGGACATCAAGAAAGATCGGCAACTTAATCTTTAGTATATCGACCATATTTATATAATTTGTCGAGAACCTGGTCAGATGCAGAAAAGGGATATACATTTCCCTAATTGGTGGCAGATCTTCAATAAGAATAAAAAGACCGCATGACAGAAAGATAATGGATAGGATTTAGATATATAGGATTATATAGCTATATGGAAGCGTTTAGACAGCTAGATAATATGGAAATAGACCATTGCATATTCCCAGACCAGCTTCTTTATGACGTAGACAATTTAGTTTGGGCAAACGCTGACAACTCGAACGGATCTATGCTTGTTGGCATCACTACGGTTCTAACATTCATTGCAGGAAAAATATGTAACATAAGAATAAAAAACCCAGGAACAGAGATAAAAAGAGGAAAAAGTATAGGGACAGTAGAAAGCAACAAGTATTTTGGAGTAGTACGAAGCCCAATAAGCGGTAAAATAATAAAGATCAATCATTCTATAATTAGTAATCCAAAAATCGTAAATGACTACCCATACACTAAGGGTTGGTTTGCAAGAATCAGACCTAGTAATAATGTGTCTGACGAATATAAAGCGTTAGAGACTATTGAGAATTGTCATGCAAAGATAAGGCCAATCATCCAACAACTACATATAAGATGCTTTGCGGCATTCCCTGATCATGAAATGTTTGAAATAGGAGTCGAATGTGCAGCCACACTTACAAAGCTTGACGAATTATTAGCAGGACTTGAAATTGGTCAAGTGGTACATCTTGTTTCAGATGATGTTACAGCCGATCTGGAATTAATGAGATGGTCAGAGCAAACTGGTCATTCCGTCATTGAACTCAGAAGGGAAGGGAATCTTTTTCATTTCATAATAAAGAAAACAAAATAAATAACGCCAATATTTAGATCAGATTTTGTAGTTAGAACTTTCTATTTTAAATGCTAGACTATGAGTTCAGTAAATGATCAGATTATATGAAAATAAATTCGCTGGAATGCCAAGCAAGCCGAAAATTATAGATTGTAGCTTCTAGATAATCTTAAACCGTCTTTGATTACTGTTTTGGCTGGCGGAAGTGGTTCGGTTAAACTAGTTCGTGGTCTTGCATCACAAACTAAGGATCTTACGGTCATATCAAATGTTGCTGACAATATGTGGCTTTATGGTCTGTACATCTGTCCAGATATAGACACTGTAATCTACGGTCTGGCTGATTTGCTTGACAAAAAACAAGGATGGGGCATAAGAAATGATTCGTTCGAATTCCTGAGCCAAATGGAAATGTTGGGAGAAAAACCTTGGTTTAAAATCGGCGATAGAGATTTAGCCACTCATTTATTGAGAACTGGCATGCTTAAGGACGGAAAAAAACTGTCTGAAATTACTGATCGGATGAGAAGCAAATATGGCATAGAGGCAAAGGTTATTCCAGCAACTGACAATCCGATGGAAACAAAGATAGTCACTGATAAAGGACAGTTGCATATTCAAGAATTTTGGGTAAAATATCGTGCACGACCTGATGTCCTCAACATTGTTTATGACGGCGCAGATAAATCTCGTGTGAATCCCAAAGCGATTGATGCATTGAGAAGGTCTAAAATTGTCGTTATTGCACCAGGTAATCCAATTACAAGTATAGGGCCCATCCTAGCGGTAAAAGGTATGAGAAAAGAGATTATAAATCAAAAGAGAAAAATTATAGCAGTTTCTCCCATTATCGATAAAGAGGCTATAAGCGGACCGGCCGCAAAATACATGAAGGCTATGAAGATTCAGAATTCCCCACTCGGGGTTGCAAGATACTATTCTGATTTTATAGAAAAGTTTGCCATTTCTGCAAGCGACCATCATATTTCCACTGATATAAGTAAACTTGAGATCCAACCATGCGAAACCGATATTATTATGAGGAATGATGATGACGAAGTCCGTCTGGCCCTATACCTACTAAAGCAATTTAAAAGATTTTGAAGTTGAAAATATTCGCCATCGTGCCCGCAAAGCAATTTGAAAAAGGAAAATCAAGGTTAGCGTCATTACTTGATATCCATGATCGAGTTAAATTGGGTGAATTGCTTCTTGACTCCACATTACATACTCTTGAAAATGCAACTGCACTATATAGTACCGTTGTGATTTCGACTGATGTACGTGCCAAAAGAATAGCAAAAATGCATGGCGCAATATTTGTGGATGAGGGCAAGCACATTGGTGTAAACAATGCAGTGAATATGGCCAATGACTACTGTACTCAGGCTGGTGCTGTCGCAACAGTTGTGGTGCCACAGGATCTACCATTAGCTTTATCTGAGGACATAGATATGGTCTGCAATGCTGCTAAAGGTTATGATAGATGCCTAATCATATGTCCATCAGCAAGGTATGACGGATCCAATGTTTTGCTACGGAGACCTCCAAAGCTAATCGACTCCCACTATGATAACAATAGTTTCAATATGCATATCAATGCTGCGAAGAAGATCGGAGCCAAGATAAAGATAATTTTATCACGCAGAATAATGCGAGATCTTGATACTCTAGAAGATGCACAATACTTGGCAAAAGAACCAAGGACATGTAAATCTCTCGTTTACTTACGGTCGAAACTCAACGAACGGGAATAACATTAATTATTCATATGTCTAATATTCATGGAATTTATTAATCGTAGGCTACTTGCCAATTATGCAATATCTTGTTGCACCAAAGAGTACTGGTTAAATACGTTCTATTATACCCTGTGTATATTGCATCCCGAATTGCTAGCCAAAGCCGTATCAGGTATAACATGTCATGATACCACTAATATCGATGCGTTCATGGTTAATTCTGCGATCTCTAGCAAGAGTGCCGCCAAGTAATCACATTTGATCGCGGTATGAAATTTACGGCTGTAGAAGATGGATGATATATTGACTGTAGTATTCGTCATCACATTTAAATTAGCATATTCACATATGTCTTTTACATCGACCAAACCGATGGGGAACAAGACCTAGATGGGTGTAGTCAAGCTGCATTCCATCTAGGCATATTTATAATACCAGCATCTTTATCGCATACATTTCTTTTTCATCAGAGATGAAACGGTCCTAAAATGGACGACAATTTCGTGTGTTTCAAATATAGAAATGAGAAGTTTATGATCAGAACGAATAATTGAACTTAGATTGGTAGTAGCCGAAACATGATAGAGATTTAAAACTAAAATGTTAGAAAAATATTAAACTTAATGACCGGTCTGTAATTGTATAACCATGGTCGTGAAAATTGACCTATCATATATCCCTAGTAACATACAACATATCATTCTAGATATTGTAGAGAGACTTGTTTCTTCCCAAAAAGAATTTTCTGATAGGATGATTACATTATACAATGAAAAGAGTGTAGAAAGAATAAAACACATATTAGAAGAAGGGCTTAGACTGAGAGATCTTGATGACTATGTAATTTCAGAGAGCACCCTCGATGAGACTGAGATCGCTATTCTTAAAAAAGGTGACATCGAACAACTAGGTATATACGTATGCATGCATTGCGGGATGGCGTTCGAAAGCGAAATTCAACGAACAATCCATCAGAGAGTGCATTACTTCTAAATAAGTATCATGATGTCTTTTCTCCTTGCAGGTGATAAAGTAAACTGGACCGCAATACACGTTGAATAATATACATTCCGAAACTCTGGGCAGCAAAATTGACCAGCTACGACATTATTTTCTTTGAACTTTAATTGAAAATTCCGATGGATTAAGAAGCACTCTACAGCCCGCACATCTATCATTCATAGGACGCAGGATGTCCTTTATTGATTTTAAAGATACAATCTTATTAATAATACAACCACACCCCTCACACACAACCTCGATTGAAGAATAAGACATATGCATGATCTAATTTGTATGGAAAATAAGACAAGTTATGTTAACACTGCTTGACCAAACAGACAATTAAAAATTTCAATATTCAAAAGGATCAATACCATGATGAATGAACCTGTGTATTATTATGTGATTTACTACAGTGACGCATTTATTGGCATTAGAGCGGATGATGAGTCTGACTGAATTTGATTTAATTTATATTTACAACGTATATTGCCATTAAGATCATATACCAAATATCAATATCATTCGGTTTAATTGAGGATGTGTATGCAGCAAATTAACGGTAATGATTAAATATAATTTAGACTCTTTTAGGTGCAATGTCTATTGATCCAGTGTGTGGAATTGAAATGGACAAAGACCTTGGAGTCGACTATAGCTACAAAGGTAATGTCTACTACTTTTGCTCAGAAGGGTGTAAAAGGATTTTTATCAAGAAACCCAGAAAATACGCTAAATAGTAAAAAGTGTATGTATGTATGTATTTTTTATATTAATAACTGCGCTTCAATCCTGTCCTAATTGGAGTTAAAGAGTTCAGATAAAGTAAGAAATTCTAGTTTAGCATTAAAAGGAGGAAATTAGAACACAGGTAAGAAAATACAGCATATTTGGCCAGCCATTATTACACTTGCAGCTCTATTAAACTCACTGAGGCTATTGGGCAAGAAATTAGACGAAGTTAGAGTACTGATATCTGGAGCTGGATCTGCTGGCTATGGCATTTTAAAGATAATCTATGAGGCAGGCTGTAGAGACATTATTTTAGCTGACAGTAAAGGTGAAACAACATAAAAAAGAGATAGATCTATGAAGTAATCCAGAACAATTAAGAGGGAAAATTGCTGAAACGATCAAAGGCAGCGATATCTTCATATGGGTATCCGGGGTGCGGAACATCATTGATCACATGGCTGTGCAGTTAACGCGTCCTGATCCGGTAGTTTTTGCTAATGCAATCCTGATCCCGGGATACTGCCCGCTAAGGCCATGAAAGGTGGCGCAAAAATAGTGGTCTGTATCGATAGAATGGTATAACTATCCTTTAATTAATAAAACGCGTGTTGAGATATCTAATGACACTAAATGATAAGAACTCGCTCTTCAGGCCATTCTTAACAGCAGGAATTATAATTGTTGCTTTTGGGATGGTATGTTTATGGATTGCCGGGGCAATTGGATTACAGGAAGAAGGTGAGGGCTTTAGAATAATAGGTTGGAGGTTCATAATAGGCGGAGCAATATCCATTTCCATTGGATTCATATTAAAGAATTTTCGATACATATACGGTCATATTAATTATTTTTGTATCCTGATTGTACGCAGAGTTCGACGTAGTCAGCATGACGACCTTTTCAGACCTTGATGCATTTACGGGATACAAGCATGCGTGAATGAGCATGTAGGAAAATATGAAATGCTTTCTTATCCATAGACAGCATTTGTGAAGCCTATCTAATAGGTTGGTTTAACTTATAGGATATCTTTCACCCAAAGGTGTTCAGTCGCATGTAAGGGTATCAGTTCCCTGCTAATGATGGAATTAGTACTCTCTTGTTTATAAAATGTAATTGTAACAAAATCAGCAACGACCTGTATGTTTATACTTTCACATGGCCTAGCGTCCTTCAATGCATCGAATTCTTCCATTCTCGTAACGATCGGCTTCGTTTTATGTCTTATTGAATACAAGATCGTAACATTTTCTACTTCATTTCCGTGGAATTTGACTACTTTCTTATCCCTTGACAATGCGTCTCGACATACAGTTAACGTTTATTTGTTTATAACACTGTCTAAGTTCCATGGAAGATAGTAGGGAATCGTTCTTCAGAGGGGTATTACATTAACGCAACTCAACTACCATCCATTCTAGATTCTACTTCATGTTGGTACTCAAAATGCTGCCCCGAATATTTGTGACTACCATCCATAAGTACTTAGTACTTAGTACATATTTTATAAAGAACTTCCTTATTGGGTATAATATTTATAGGAGTAATTACAATATTTATAATGAACGCTTCGGGATCGGAGGAAAAAATCTCAACTGATGTACAATAAAGAATCTTGCAAAGCATGTGGAAGTCGGTTGACTCCCATATCATTATGTGTTATCTGTACCGAGCAGGTTTCATGGATATGCAAAAAATGCGATAGATCCTATGACGTAACTCACTCGCATAAAGAGGAACCACTAGCTGAACGTTTTAATCTCAATACCTAAGCGCTGAGAATAAATAAAAACAACTACTAGATTATAGTAACAGACATTCATTTTGAATAACAAAGCGCAATCCTATAATGTTGATAAAATAGAAAATTAGCTAGTCAGTGTTATTAATGAATGCAAAGGTAAGTCTTGGAATATCGGCTGCGATACTCGCTGGGGTAATTGTTAATTCCTTATTCTATAACGTCTCACCGAAAAGCGCAAACAACAACGTTGGTCTACCTTCTAATAGTTTGAGAATAGGCTATTTGCCAAACGTTAATCATGCTCAGGCGGTTTTGGGATTCGAAAATGGAGATTTTCAAAAACAATTGCTGAGGGATGGCATAACAGTCAAACCGCTGGTCTTCTCTGCAGGACCGTCTATAATAGAAGCACTATTTGCAAACCAAATAGATATAGCATACATCGGACCCAATCCTGCCATCAATGGATACATAGTTTCCGATGGAAGAGACCCTAGAATTATTTCAGGAGCTGCAAGCGGCGGCGCCGTTTTCGTAATAAGAAATGATTCAGGCATCAGTTCGTCCAAAGACTTCTCTGGCAAGAAATTTGCTTCCCCGCAGTTAGGTAACACCCAGGATGTTTCTCTTCGATTATTTTTATTGCGAAACGGCCACAATACTAGAGAGAATGGAGGAGACGTCGAAGTAACCTCTGCCACTCTGCAAGACATTCTCACGTTGTTTCTAAGAAAGCAGATAGACGGCGCATGGGTGCCTGAGCCCTGGGGAGCTATGCTAGAAAATGAGGGTAACGGAAAAATTTTCATAGATGAGAGAAACCTATGGCCTGATGGTAAATTTGTTACTGCTAATATCATTGCCAGAACAGATTACTTGAACAACAACCGCGAAACTTTAAAGAAATTCCTATCGCTCCATATAGATGAGACAATGTGGATAAATAACCACAAAGATCAAGCTGTTTTGAAATTTAATACCGCCTTAAAGAAGCTTACAGGCAAGGTCATCCAAACAGACATACTACGTGAAGCCTTCTCAAGGATAGAGTTTACATACGATCCAATTAAAGAATCTCTCTTCAAATTTGCAAGAAACGAATTTGAGCTTGGTTTTCTATCGTCAAAAGGAAATAGTCCGCACCCTGAATTGTCCGGTATTTATGAACTGAAGCTTCTAAACAGTGTGCTTACAGAAAAAGGTTTGCCTCAGATCAAATAAGAATATGCATACTCTTGAAAGTAGGTAACTTTGCAGTTCATTAATGGTAGTATTATTAAATAAAATCGTAGTTAGAACAATGATTTATCTATAGCTATAATGTTTCTTCCTAGAAAAAAATAAAGATATTTCATTATAACATAAACCAGAATCAATAAGACAAAGTGATAAAATAAAATACAATAGTCAATATTACAACAATGGTACGCTCATTTGTTATCAGCAATGGACACCGTACAAGAAGGATGGTTAGTATCATCAAAACCAAACAAAAGGGCCTTTGCTATTTGTGCAGAATGGAAATCCGTGATACCGACACTATCGTAAGTCATGGTCATACGAACAGACACTATTACCATAAAGGATGCGCAGAAAAATTGCACATTTTATAGGGAGAAATGGTATTACGCTAAATCCAATGTTTTGTTTTGAACTTTTTTATAAAATGCGCTAGTACGAGGACACGAACTGGGATGTATCTGGGTATATCTCGGCACTATTCTTGAAGTGATTGATTGCTTTCAAATCCAAAATAACATGAATGGCAGTGGTTTTTACCATAAATGACTCCATAATTTCCGCACTTGGCGCAAGTCTTGTCATAATCAACTGTTGAATCAAGCGATTTGGCTCTTTGTAGGCACTTGCCACATATAGGTGCGTCCAGATGATAACTCGATAGAAATCCAGCACCGCACTGCGAGCATCTAAAGCTATACATTTTGCCCTTCGGTTTCCAAGCTCGGAATAATTTGATCATGCTCTACTTTAAAGTGTGTACGTATGTATCATGATTTAATTGTTGGCAACCTTATCCTCTCTAGCATAGAACAGGGAAAAACAAAACAATACAAAACAATACAATTCTTAATCTAGCACGTACCAGCTAACAATATAAACAATTAGCGTGTAAGAGGTATCATGTGGGGTTTAGGTATATATTTAATGAGGATAGCCGATTACCTAAGGGGAAGAGAACTTAGAAGAAGGAGATTAGGAGGGTCAAAGGTCTGTAGGGTATGCGGACGCAAATTCGATGAAGAAGATGAATTAGATGTGCATACAAGAGAGGAACATCCAAACATGGTTTAGTTGAATTACCATATTGTAATCTCTTAACGTAACTAGGTCCTAAGAATAGCCTAGATGCATTGTCAATAAACTTAACACATTACAACATATCTATATGCAACGATTAGCAGCTGCTCATGTGTGGTTTGCATGACTCGTCTAATTTTATGTGTTATTAATGTCAGCTTAGCTGACTTATAGTCTCTTGCTTGCTTGCGTCTTATATAAGCATAGACCGGCTGTACAGGGGATGGCAGGCTGGATCAAGAAGAGAATTATAGATTAATAGCGTATAACTCTTTTTAGTTCGATTGTGATGCGAAGGATATGGCAGAAACAACAAAACATCAAACAACTGGATTAGAAAACACGACCTTCGATATTCTCATCGCGCTTGGAAAGGAGGCACAGTTTTTGTACTCAACTATTGACACATATACTTCAGACGCAGAAAAAGCTAATAGATCTGACTTGGTCAATATGTGGAACACTATAAAACAAGATAGGCAAAGACACATGCAGATGCTAAGAGAGGCCTTGGAGAAGGAAGCAAAAGAAGAAAAGCTTAAGAGATGATCCGCATCTAATACAAGAAACGAAGTTTAACCCTTGGCTTTTGAATTTTGAATCATTGCCAATCCCTCTGGTCCTTTTTATTGAGTGCTTGCTATGCGAGATATGTACAATTTCGACCCTGACGGCTGATGCATCTTGAGTCGTCCAGTGTTAAGCACTGCACATATATGGTCTCGCTCAATTGTGTTCCAGCAATATAAGAGACTATGAACCACCATTGCAAAAACAAAGTTGTGGCTATGTCAAGATACTAATGCCGCTTTGAGACTTTCCAGACACTGAGAAAACAAAGTAGTGTTTTTCTTCAAAATTACCCTTGTGAATCTATCAATAGTGAATACATGCTGCCTTTGAAAAGTGCTTGGAATGAATCCTCCATAACTAAAAACTTGGATCACGACATACTTGTCCGCTAATGTAGCAACTTCTTCTTGCACGCATGTATCGTTTTCCTCGATAACGTTTCTATATAATATAAATGGAATTTCTTTACTACTTAGTATAGTAGAAGCCTTTCTGAGTTTATCAACCAATATATCCATTAGCCAGTCCTCAACTATGACCTGCTTTTCCTCAAAGGACTCTAGCTCACTGGGTATACTCAGATCCTGCTTGATCAATGGTCGTTATGATGTTAATTCCCTACTTAAATGCGTATGACAAGAAAGTTTGACATATCATACAGGAACTCTTCGGTCCTGTGTGTTAAAATCAGTGTTCTTATTTTAGGCATATCATGAAACACAAGCTTCTAAATGAACTCTATTAGATTCACATATAGACTTATACACTGACCGCATTCGTTCGATCGAAATTCTAAAAAATAGAAATATTTCTTATTCTCGTATTCATAGATTCAATGCTTAATCAAAGCATTCTATGTAGGTAAAGCTTATCTTACGTTGATGGGCCATTCCGTTCATGCCTTTTGAAAGTCTGCGAGACTATATGGAAGCACTCGACAATGCCGGACAGCTAAAAAGGGTGAGAGCAAAGGTAAGCCCAAATTTGGAAGTTGCAGAGATCATGAGGCGGGCTATGTATGCACAATCTCAGCCGGCAATATTGTTCGAAAACGTACAAAATTCATCGATGCCGATTCTTGGTAACGCATTTGGAACAATGGATAGATTGCATATAGCTCTGGACACCAGCGATTTTACGGAAATCGGAGGAAGAATAGTGCAATTAACTAAATTCAAAATACCATCTGGGAAGTTAGATAAGCTTAAAATGTTGCCTAAGCTTTCAGAGATCGCTGACTATGGTCCTAAACACGTCGATTCTGGACCTGTTATGGAGATAGTAAAAACTGATAATGCAAGCTTTGACTCTTTGCCCATATTGAAATCATTTGTCGGGGATGCTGGAAAATTCATTACTTTTGGTCTAACTATTACGAAACATCCTGAAAGCGCTGTCCCGAATATGGGGGTTTACAGGATGCAGATTATCGATGAAAAAACAGCCATAATGCATTGGCAGATACATAAGCGCGGAGCGGAGCATTACCAAATTATGAAAAAATCAAATAAAAGGATTGAAGTAGCAGTTGCTATAGGAGCGGATCCTGCTACAATCTTTAGCGCGGTTGCACCAGTTCCTGAAGGTCTAGACAAATTCCTCTTTTCAGGAATTACCAGAAAGAAGGGTATCAAGCTCATAAGATGTTCTACTGTCGATTTGGAAGTTCCTGCAAACGCGGAAATAGTGCTAGAAGGATACGTATCTCCAAATGATGTTGTCCTGGAGGGTCCATTCGGGGATCATACTGGTTATTATACCCCAGCTGAGCTATTCCCTACGTTTACTTTAACGGCAATCATGCAACGACACGATCCCATTTACTTGACCACGGTCGTAGGCAAGCCAATCTTAGAAGACGCATATATAGGCAAAGTTATTGAGCGCTCATTTTTGCCGTTGATACAGATGCTACAACCCGAAGTAGTTGACATTTCTATGCCCCCTGAATGTTGGTTCCAAGGACTGGCCGTAGTTTCAGTACGAAAGCGATATCCAGGTCAAGCAAAAAAAGTTATGATGGGTTTATGGGGGATGGGACAACTTTCCTTGACGAAAATACTTGTGGCAGTAGATCCAGACATTGACGTGCACAATACAAGTGAAGTATTGTGGGCCATAACCACTAGGGCTGATCCAAAACGTGACACGATGATAATTGAAAATACCCCTACAGATACCCTGGACCCCGCTTCTCCTTTACCCAACCTAGGATCTAAGATGGGTATCGACGCAACTACAAAGTGGAGAGAGGAAGGATATACTAGAGAAGCCCAAGAATTAGCTGTAGTAGACGAGGAAACGAGGTCTTTGGTGAACCGCAAGTGGAGGGAATATGGTTTCGTCTAGACCTCCAATATAGGATGGCCACAGTTTAGATAGTAATATTCAACCCTATGATTGAAAAATCGTGGTCAATCTTTTTTCATAAAATTATTTTCTTCAGCTACAATGATCCATTCATTCATTGATATTAATGGGATTCATCAGGTTGTAGAATACCTTTATTAGTATATCTTATAGATCAGTAGTTATACACAGTTTTGAACCTCAGCAAAAATCTTGATATCCTTACTTATCAGAGGAAATAACGCATAATTGTTTGGAAGGTAATTAAGCTAAGAATATATAAAATATAAACCGCGCAGCCAGTTGTGAATTTAAACATCATCTCAGACAGGAGGCTCATGAACTTCATAGACTTCCAGAGTTTGAAAAACCCTTTTATAGTCTTGTCATTGTCATTTCAATATGGCAAGCAATACAAAAGCAACAGTTCCAAAAATTGTTGCCTTGGAGGTTTTGGAGAAAAATGGTGTCAATATAGAAAGGCTAAAAGAATTAATTACGAAAGGAGTAGGAGCAGAATTTACAACGTATTACTATTATACAATCCTACGAATGCATTGTACTGGGCTCGAGGGTGAGGGGATCAAAGAGATAGTCGAGGACGCACGTATAGAAGATAGAAATCATTTTGAAGCGATGGTGCCGCGCCTATATGAACTAGGAGGGAGTCTGCCACGGGACATTAGAAAGTTCGCCGATCAAGCTGGCTGTCCTGATGCATATCTTCCAGATAATTGGGAAGATCTGGCCTCAATACTGAAAGTATTATTGGAAGCTGAACAATGTGCTATCAGATCATGGGGAGAAGTTTGTGATATGACCTCGGGCAAAGACCCAAGAACATATGACATTGCACAAAAGATTATGGCAGAAGAAATTGAGCATGAAGCGTGGTTTATAGAACTTCTTTCCAAAAGACCATCAGGACACTTTCGAAGGAAATTTGCTGGTCAGTCGCCCCACACTGGAGAACAGGGAGGCCTTATACACCTTTAGGACAGTAACAAGACACATTTCCCTTTTTATTGATATGCGGCTGACATGTTGTTGAAGTATTCTCTAACCTGTTCAGCCATTGATTCAGCTCTTAGTGATGACTTTAATGTTAAAATCTCTAATCCGATCAGCTTTGCAAACACAAATACATAGTTAATACGAAGCTACACTATTGACAAGCAATTGTCAGGTTTGTGGATCAAGGTTTGGAACCCTTTCATGTGGGTACTGCAATATGCAAGTTTGTTCATCGTGCTTTATGCAAGAGAAGAATAGGTGCGTAAAATGTGCAAGAGCCATAAAACCTCCATATAGATTTCTTAAACGCAACTCACCATTCATAGGGTTATTCGTTGCACTCTGGTTTTTTACTTCTGGGTTTTATCCGTTTCCATTATATATTGCAACTGGAAAGCCACTTGATCCTGTCATTATGCAACCTATTCTCATTGCCACTGTGATAATGATCATACCTTTTGCATTCCTGATCGTTGCATGGAAAAAGCGTCCCTAACCAAATTAACACTGACCAGAAATTCTCGAGCGAATAAAGTCGAAAAATGAAATTGTGAGCTCCAGATCACGTTTATATTGATATTATTCATTATGTATAGCAAAGTGACAGATCCATATAGCATACTAGGTGTGAGTACAAGTGCTTCTCCTGCAGAAATAAGACAATCCTTCAGAGAGTTAGCGTTAAAATATCATCCGGATAAGAACAAAAACTCTGAAGAATCTAGCCAAAAATTCATGCAAATAGTTGAAGCCTATAGGGTCCTCACTGAGAATAGTGCAAGAAAAGAGCACTATCACAAGAACAGCTATGGTGGGTCCTACGCATACTCTGCGTCAAGCTATAAATGGATTTCTTCTAATTTAAACGGGTTTTACGACCACTTAAAGAGAACTCAGAGAATAACTTCAAACACTCATGGTCACACAATTAGGTACATTGGTAAAACCACAAATACACTCATGAGAAAGGGACCAATGGTTTTAATAAGTTCTATTGCAACAGCGGCCAGGTCATTTGCTATTAACGCTTCACCAAGCGAAGAGGGCCACTCTCAGTGACCTAGGATCAGTATAGGTCGTCTTTGCACCTTCACGCTACTCCCCTTGCCGCTTTGTGATTAAAAGAAATATTTCTGTAAATTCTCTCAGTGATATCCCTTTCAATTTGTCATATCTGACAAAGAATCTTTATATAGCTTAAAAAAAGAGATTAGCCAGGGCTAATGCTATTACCTTCTGAAATTGAGGCCAAGTCGTTAATACCTGCAATAAGATCCATATTGGCAAGGAAGCTCATTAAAGAGTTTTATCTGAAGGAGGAAGATGTTGCTAAGGTTCTTGGCGTTACCCAAGCAGCAATAAGTAACTATGTAAGGGGTACCAGGGGGGATAGACAGCTCGCTGCCAAGCTCGCCGCTGTAGAGGAAGTAGGGCGAATGATAGATGATATCGCTAGAGATTTGGCAGCTAACAAAGCATACACGCCCAGTACCATGGCTAAGTTCGTTCAGCTCTGCAACTATATGCGATATACATTTATCATATGCGATGTTCACCATAGTATAGAATCGAATATAGACAGCAAGGTCTGTGAACAGTGCGAAGTGATTCTTATGGGAAGCCGACTATAAATTGATATTGATCTGAGGTTTTTATTTCCGACGCTAAATTGGCGAATTAAGCAGTGATGTCTTTCATTTAGAAAAAATTTAATAATTACGTTGCGTAATTGAGTTAAGAAAAACAAACTTATAGAAATATTGCCCACAGATAATATGGAGCGATAGTATGACGACAGAACCAAAGGATCCATCCGATAAGTCCGCAGATATAAAAAATGCTGCTGCACTGCTTTTAAAGGGCGGATCCCTTATTAGCGAGCCATGCAGTGAATGCGGAGGTGTCCAGGTCAAGTTCAAAGAGAGTATCATATGTGTTAATTGCAGAAATAAACAAAATATAGGAAAGCGTTCTGAATCCAATATTACGCAGAACAAGCGACCTCCTGTAATACCTCTTAATTCTGAACGAGTGGAAGTTGAGATAGCTCCGGCTCGGTTTATAATTCAAGACAAGATTCTAATGCTTGCTTCACAGATAAGGGATGAAGCCGATTTGGCTGTACAGAAGCAGAAAGCTGATCTTATGGATACGTATTTGGGCATTCTTCAAAAACTTGATCTGATAATAAGCTCTCGGTTGCAGCAGCGATCTTAGGTTGAGCAGATCTGATTACAGCATTCTTTTAACAGCAAAACGAATCCATAAGCGACAAGTTGATTCATTATGGGGCCCAAAAAGTAGCCTACTATTTCAAAGTTGGACCTCGACTGCATCCTGAGATTTTTTATTAGTCGTATCTGCTCTATTGTTTAAAACACAGCATATGCACGCAATAAAAAAGTGAAAAAAGAAGGTATCCTTTTTCTTTACGGAAGTCTTAACAGTTCTTATTTAGGAGCACTATAACTTGGTGTGCTCATGTTTCCGCTACTAGCGGTGCCAGAAGTACCTGGGCTTGTTATATTGCCACCACCTACAGCACTTGGTGAACTTGATGCGTTTGTGCCACTAAGCGGTCCGGTTGTAGTAAGCTGTTCAGGGCCAGCAGCTTCGCCTGTCCTATTCGTAGTAGCGTTCTGTGCCATTGCTTTTTGTCCAAGCTGAATAGAGACTGCAGAAACTGATGCCACAAGCAGGATTGCAATAGTAACCTGCAACATTGCCATTCTTCTATATTGTTTAAACATCGGCATTAATCGAATTCCATGAAATTTAACCCTTTCTAAATTCTATTCTACAATTCTCTTCTACTTTTTATACTCTGAATATGCTATAACAAGGCTCGCACAACGCAGCAGTTTGGTAGTCGATTTTTACCTTAGCAGCCACTAGTAAATATTATTTTTTACTGGAACAGAATATTATAGCGCATCCTCACTGGCTTCCCTGAAAATCTCAGCTATCTTCCAAAATTCAAAGCATTTTTAACTTGTATCTATCAAACCTAGATGAAGATACTGATGAGTATTACTATTGCTAAACAAATTGAGCAACATTCTGGAAATTCTCATGATGATGCTTGCATAGTTGGAACTACGATACATCTATACCATATCGAATCCTGTATTATGGGAGCAACAGAAAATGAACCTCGATTCATGTTAAAGTACAACTTAGACGAAACGAAATTAGCGGATTATCCTGTCAGTAGTATACAATCAGGCAAGTGAGAAAGAATACGCTGCTCAATAAAATTAACGCTCATCTCAGCTCAGCATGTATCTTAGCACATTTCAAGATTTAGAACTGATGCTGAGTGCTCTGTACGCAGTATGGCTAAGAGAATTCAAAGTATTTTTAAGAGAGAGGAGTAGACTAATTGCCTCTATATTCACTCCGTTACTATGGCTTTTCGTGATAGGCTCAGGCTTAGGCTCTACTGCTCCCTCAGTAGGTCTAGATTATCAAAAATTCATATTTCCAGGTATAATCAGTATGTCTGTAATCTTCTCGTCAGTATTCTTTGGTTCATACATAATATGGGATAGGAAATTTGATTTTCTTAAGAGTGTAATGGTTGCCCCGGTAAACAGAGAGACTATTTTTGTAGGTAAAACGCTCGGTGGTATGACTACGTCGTTGGTCCAAGTATCAATCCTCCTGCTAGTGGGTGGACCAATAGGAATCCAATTCGATGCTTACACTATATCCGAAATAGTTGCTATTGTACTGCTTCTTTCATTTGCACTTACATCACTGGGGCTAGCTATGGGCAGCTTCATAGAGAGTCTGGAAGGTTTTCAGCTCATAGTTAGCTTTGTTGTGTTTCCACTTTTTTTCTTAAGCGGAGCACTTTTTCCTCTACAGAATCTTCCTGGATGGCTTTCCTTCCTGACGACCATCAATCCGGTGACTTATGCTGTTGATGCACTCAGAAACGCCATGATGCTATCATCTAGGCATACATTTGGAATAGATATTGTGATTCTGTTTGCATCAACTTTGGCATTAGCACTGCTAGGGACACTATCATTTAGGAAGATGAAAGCTGTTTAGATATGTATGAAAGTTAGCGTCTGAATGTGAAGTTTAAGCAATAAGTTGCTTCTCAAACAATGAATTTAAAGATAACTGATCATGATCAAGACCAAACCAGTCTATCATTTACCAGAATCAAAAAAACTAACAATTAAAGCGTTGGTCAATTAAAGGTTGACATTTGACGAATTTGTAACTGCAATACCTCTTATACTTCTCTGGATAGAATAAATAAAGACTTAAAGCGTTACAGGACACAACCTTAACAACAATGGTTTATGACATTATTGAATCTATAGTACATAATTCATTTTTCATTAAATACGGTCTTATAGGATTATTCTTAAATGGAATGCTTTCCTCGATAATTCCAATTCCCACGGAATTAACGATATCAGCGTTACTGTTAAGTGGTAAAGATAGGTTCACCATATTTATCATACTAGCCATCAGTTCAATACTAGGTGGATTAATTGCTTATTACATAGGTTTCAGTGGAAACAAATTATTAAAGATACTTTACAAAAAACCCCGCAAAAAACACGAGGATAAAACGGGAGCCCTATTGGAAAGATACGGCTGGCTAATCATATTTTTTTCTCCATGGATACCTATCGTTGGAGATCTCGTACCAGTGATTGCTGGAGCAAAAAAATATGATTTGAAAAACTTTGTAATAGTAATGATGTCAGGTAAAGTCTTTAAGGCGAGCGCGATAGTAATCTTTAGCAGCTGGATTCTGCCATTCATATTTTCATAAATTTCAAGGAGATGCATAAACCTGATATAAAATGGCAAAGCTATTTAATGTTAATGTGAAATGGATTTATCTGTTAAAGCTTGTCTATAGACTTAGCTCTTTCGAAGGACCAACTATTAAATATACAAATTAAAAGAAGCACGAGATCAAAAAGCATACAACTTAAAGCAAATGTCTACGGAATACATGTTGTTGCTCCGGTCAACTATGACTTTCAAAGTATTACAAGATTCGTACATAGCAAAAAGAACTGGATTTCCAAAGTTTATAAATACTATGCAAAGTTTGCTGAGAAATTCGGACAAGAAAATAGCTCCAATGCGAACTCCCTGACTTTTTTGGGATCTGTCTATAAAATGCAAATAGTAAACGATAGAATTTCATATAATATAGTTTCAAATAACCTCAAGATAATAACATTTCACGTTACTGATAGGCGTAAGTATAAACAAGATGTAATGGAGTGGTATAAAAGACAAACCTCTAAGATCATATTTGAACGCCTTCCTTTGCTCAGCAGAAAACTAGATCTTAAATATAATAGAGTCTTGATTAAGAGTCAAAAGTCCAGGTGGGGGAGTTGCTCAAAGAATAAGAATTTAAATTTTAATTTACTCTTAGCAGCCCTGCCTTTGGAGATAATAGATTATGTGATTATTCACGAATTAATACACCTAGTAGAGCTCAACCACTCGAAGAGATTCTGGGATTTGGTCAAGATGCAGGATCCGAACTATAAGTATAAAAGGAAAGTGCTGCGCAGGTACAGTCGCTTGATTAATCTATAATAGTGTCAACAATTATGTGTAATAAGACAACACTGCAAAAAATTATTACATTGAAGTTTTTTCTGAAATGCTTCTTTACGTTATATTTATGTTATTACCCATCCACGACTTATTAAAATACGTTGAGCAATTACATAAAAGTTCTAATTCCCTGAATGAGCGAATCAATGTCTTCTTCATCATTATAAAAATGAGGTGAGACTCTTATTCCTCCTCCTCTGGCAGAGACAATTATTTTCTTCCTTTCCAATTTTTCGACAATTTCCTCTGCACTTTGCATCTTAAAAACAATTATTCCTGACCTCCATTTTTCTTGTTCTAATGGCGAAATAATATCTAGATCTAATTCGCCCAGTTTTTCGATAAGATATGAAGTCAGATCCAGAATCCGTCTTTCAATATACTTTATTCCAATTTTAGATATATATTCAATAGCTGCCTTTAATGATAATATATTAGAAAAGTGAGGTGAACCTAGTTCGAATCTAGATGCTGTAGAAGACATGTTTATCTTGCTATTATCAAATACATCCCTCTCCTTCTGCCCAAGTTGACTATAAAAGGGCGGATGAAACTCAAAGACATTTTCGAGATATTCTCTTTTTACAAAAATAGTGCCTATTCCAAACGATGACAATAGCCATTTGTGACCGTTAGACGCCATAAAGTCAACATTAAACTCTTTGACGTCAAAGTGTAGAGCACCAAGAGATTGAGTTGGATTTACAATAAGAAATAATCCATGCCTCCTGGTCAGTTCACTGAGATCCACTAAATCCTGACGAAACCCAGTCGAATACTGCACATGGCTTATTACCACTAATCTAGTCTTACTGTTGATAGCATCCGAGATGTCTTGTTTTAATATTCTTCCATTTTTAGCTTTTACAAAGTGGATGTATGAACCTCTATTTAACCAAGGTAAAATAGAAGATGGGAATTCAAGTTCGTTTGATATCACACTACCTTTGGCGTGTAGCATATGCGCTATTATGTTCATACCTTCACTTGTAGAGTGCGTAAATCCAACTTCGTCCGGAGATGCATTAATGAACCTCGCATATAGATCTCTAGCTTGCTCCATTTCTTTTATCCAATCTGGCCATAGTGAACCAGCATGATTTAGCATACCGTCGTAAAATCTCAACATTTCCTGAACTACAGGTCTAGGTATAGGCGAAATGGCTGCATTTGCCAAATAAGTATAGCTTTTAGTAACAGGAAAATCCTTTCTTATCCTTTGCCAATTTCTCATATTTACATTACTTCACACTAGCTCATATACATAATAACCATAGCAAAAAATTCTATTAAGAAGAAAACCATCTGCAAGACCGACGTCAAATTCTGCGGGAAATTTATGTCGATTCAGTACCGCATATATTGCATGCATACAACAATATAACAAAAAAATTATTTGACTAGCACTTTTACGTATGGTCCTTTTGTCCAAACTTAAATTATATATCGATGCCACAATAATACATGACAGTTTTGATATAGACCTGATGCCGCACATCAAAACATAACGTCAATATTGAACTAATTGCAACTTGTAGACTTACACATAAGATGTGGTCAGAAATTTATCGTCCTGCAAGAGTACAAGATATGATAGGAAACGAGGACGAAAGACTAACGGTCATGAAGTGGCTATCAGGGTGGGTAAGAGGTAGTAAACCACTACTCTTAGTTGGTCCGCCCGGAGTTGGAAAAACAACACTCGTTCATGCATTAGCACGGCAGTTAGATTATGATCTTATTGAGATGAATGCAAGTGACACGAGGAACCGTGATCAGTTGGAACAATTAATTGCTCCAATACTTGTGAACACAAGCATCTTTGGTAAAAATATTTTACTATTTCTGGATGAAGTTGATGGAATTTCCGGCAGGGAAGATATAGGCGGAATAGAATCCATTGTAAGACTAATGAAGCAGCCCTCTATCCCAGTCATTATGGCAGCAAACTATAAAGATGCAAAAATCAAAGAGCTGGCAAAAGTCTCCAAGACAATTCAGTTCAATCCTGTCACCCCAAGATTGCTAATGATGCTTTTGGACTATGTCCTCAAGGACCAAGATAAGAAGCTGAGTATAAGCGAAAAGTCTGTCATCATAGATAAAGCTCATGGAGATGTTCGCTTGTTGTTAAACATTCTACAGGCAAAGCTTTCAGGCTATGATAAAACAGCAAACTCGAAGATGGAGATCGATATTGCTGAGGCAATAAATGGATTCTTTGGAGCTGAGAATGAGGATAGTGCTAGGTCATTTTTGCTTAGTGCAGACGCCAATTATCCAGATCCCCGATTTGGCATGTCCACGGAAGAAAGGCGAAAAGATATGCTTGGTGCACTGTTTTCAAGCGCCATTTCATCAAGAATTGATCTTGTAACGGTCGCCGATATATTAGATGTATTGTCTAAAGCAGACATCATAGTGGGCCGAATAGGAAGAAAAAGGCAATGGAGTCTTCTGAGATATATCGATTATATAATAGCAAAAGATCTTTTTGATAAGAGCCGTAGTAAACTGATAAAATATAATCAGTATTCTATGAGATGGGATGTTATGGGACCTGTCTTCGCTCGTAGCCGATCATTAAAACCGGTACTTGATGAGTTGGCGCGTTTGACGCATAGTTCTACAAGTACATTTGGTTCGTTCTACCTACCATATCTTATTCAGATAATAATTAATACAAAAATGATTCCGAATGAAATTGCGGAGGTCTCTAATATGGACGAAAAAGCAGGCATAGCATTAGCAAAAGAGATAGAAAGAATCGGAAAGAGATAACTAATATTGTTGATGATGCGCTTGCCAATCTATCTGTGATACCACTGCTTGTCGCCATCGCTAGATTTGAGTAGATCAGCACTGCCAGAAGCGATCATAAAGGAGATATCGGCAAATAGAACTGATAGTATAATATTAAAACGGTAATTGTTGAATTTCTATGGACAGATATATATAAACTGGTATCATAATATGCGGGGTGGCAAAGATCAAGATAATTGGACGTTTTGTAAATTTGACTTTACGAGGGTACTTGCATAGTGATAATTTATCTCATATTGCGATTAGCTTGCCAAATTCTGGGAATACATCTTATACAGTATACCCTGCTCGTCTGCTAATAGTTTTTATCATTAGTTAGAGAAACTTTTACAATAGGCTTCAATGGGCATAAAAAATCAGGTAATACTTAACCTCGCGACGGTTATAGGAAACAGTTTAAATCCAATATCAATTGCAACCTCTGCTTCGTTTGTCTTAATCTCACTATTCTATGCATATAGTGTAGCCTCGTATCTCAAGGTAACGACTTATCCTTTTTTGGATCGTATAATTTATTATGAGTTCTTCCACTCTTTTATTTTCAGTCAATTCATTGATCATATCATAATTATTTCTTTAACAGCAGCATGGTTTGTGCTTTCGGCAAAGGGAAAGCTAAGATTCTTTCTACCTGCAATTTATTGTGGTGGACTGACGCTTTTAACAGTAGCAACTGGCGTTCACATACTATTTGATATTACAATAATCATGTCGATGCCTGTTATAATAGCGCTTCTCATATTCAATAGATTTCTAGACCAAAAGAGACTAAAAATCCTGAATGACAAGTCAAATACGCTGCTAATAAATTACTTTGCAATAGCAGGAACGGTCATAGGAATTATAGGTCTCTTCATTTACTTGATACCACTTTTTTATGTTTCTCGTTATTTTATATTTATTAGAAATTATGAATACGATCTGTATCTGCTATTGTCTAGCTTTTCAGCGGTCTTGCTACTTTTGTTACTAGGTTGTGTTCCTCTTAAGATATTCATGAAAGAATTTAGAACTGTAATACTACGTATTAAGCGTATCTACAATACACGTTTTATTGTATCGAATGATAATTACGATAATGATTCAGTAAATTCAAAATACAAGTTCATTTACATCTCGCTTTTTATGCTCTTATCATTAGTTATAGCACTTCTTCCTCATCAGCCTCAAATTAATCCAACCGGTCAGCAAATAGGTGTAGACACAGACTATTATGTAAATTGGATAAATGCATTAAGTCACGCTACTGATTACAGAGATTTTTTCCATCAAGCATTTGTGGTACAGAGTTTTGGAGATAAGCCGCTTGTCATCATATTTTTGTTCACAATCACTAAATTTCTAAATGTTGCTGATTCTTTTTTCATTCTAGAACATGTGCCGATGATCCTTGGTCCTCTGCTTGTTTTAGTCGTATTTTATTTGACACGTGAGATGACATCAAATGACAAACAAGCATTATTGGCCTCCTTTTTAACATCTATATCATTTCAAGTAACAGTTGGAATTTACGCCGGTTTTTATGCAAATTGGTTTGCCCTAATAATTGGATACCTGTCGTTCGTATTTCTTGTGAAATCCTTAAAATATTCAAGTAGTAATCAGAATTTAACCGTATTCTCAGTGCTAATAATAATTTTGCTTTTCACTCATGTCCATACGTGGAGTGTTATGGTAGTGGTTATGAGTGTACTTCTGATAATATTGATCAAGGTAAAACAATATTCTAAAAAGAGAACAGCCTTACTACTTATCATTTTATTATCTTCGGTTATCTTCGATGTTGTTAGAACATCTATGACTGGTTCTATGACTGGCATTGAGAAGGATATTGAATTCGCTAAAGCAACCGGAACCGGTATAGAACAGTTTGCTCTCCGATGGAGTAATCTCACACGCTCAGTGTATTCTTTTTTAGGTGGTCAGTTCAGCAATTTTATAATTTTTTCTCTAGGCTTGTACTGGGCTTTTCAGTCAAACACACGCGATATATCAACTAAGTTCCTCATGATCTTTTTGTCAATCGGTCTT
Source organism: Thermoproteota archaeon (assembly GCA_046724555.1). GTDB lineage: Archaea > Thermoproteota > Nitrososphaeria > Nitrososphaerales > Nitrososphaeraceae > JAFAQB01. The sequence continues at coordinate 35,671 of JBKOWU010000088.1, forward strand.
ATTGCATTTCTTATCGGCGATTATCGAGTGCAAGCTAGGATATTTTATGATATTCCGTTTCAGATACCTGCGGCCCTTGCCTTGTCATCATTATGGAAGTCTCGGAGGGGAAGTTTAATTGCCATTCCAGTCTGTATATGGCTCGTAAGTTTGACTATCAGGACCGTAACTAACTTCCCGATTCTTCGTTCCGCATAGTATTCCGGCAACTAAAATATTTGATTTAGATATATAATTTCAGTATCTCTAGTCCTAGTCCATCGGTTTATCATTTGCCAAACATCAAAAAAAGACTTAATTGTCTTAACTAATTAAAAAATGCCCTTGCTCAAAGAACAGAAAGATGGTATATCCTTTAATAAGCCAGTTAATACTCGTGTGTCAATAGTTATTCCTACCATCAATTCTGCTAAAACTTTATACCGGTGCTTAGAATCCATCAGGTTACAAAGCTATAAGGATATCGAAGTCATTGTCGTAGATGCACATTCCTTGGACAGTTCAACCCAAATTGCATCTAATTTCAAAGCCAAGATATATCTAGCCGCAGGTGAAAGAACAGCTGCTAAAAATTTTGGAATATCGAAGTCAACCGGCGAATTTTTATTGTTTATAGATTCAGACATGATATTACAAACAGCTGTTATTTCAGAGTGTGTCTCTATATGTTCATACGACTACAATGTTGCTGGCGTAATAATTCCCGAACGTTCAGTCGGCACGAGTTTTTGGGTGAAGGTTAGAGATTTTGAAAGAGCCCTTTATAGGGGGTCGAAAATAGAATCGGCTCGTTTTTTTCGCAAATCATTTGTTGTACAAGTAGGTGGATTTGATGAAGATATAATATTCTATGAAGAGAGCACGCTTCATCAAAAACTTGAAATGCAAGGGTTGTTTGTGAATAAAAGAACGAATTCAGTCATACTACACAATGAGGAAGAATTTAATTTGGCAAAATGGCTTCGCAAAAAACGATACTATTCCACTAATGCAGCTTTATACGCTAGCAAATTTCCAAAGTATGCTGAAATACAAACGAAAGTCCGCTATAGAATCAGAATCTTCACAAGCAACTCCAATTGGAAGAAATTGATTCGGCATCCGGTACTCAGTGTAGGCCTATTTTTATTAAAAAGCTTAGAATTTTTTGCCTCACGGATATGACTCATGCCACAATCGTTGCATTAAAAGTTATACATGCTATCACGATTTATGTTCAATAATGCGGATAGAGCATTCTTGCATGCGACATAGTATGATAGTATAGGGTTCGAAAGACACATACGTTTAATGTCATTAGATAAACGCTACTTCATGGCACAGTAAATATCTTCTATGCCGCAATTTGTAGATCCTTCATTGAAGAGTGCAGAATCTATACAAATGCAATTGGCAGTATATTTCCCTCTCAAATACGTAGAAAAAAGAGTAATATTCAGAATGCTTTAACTAAATAAAATAGAATTATATATTATGACAACAAGATTGAGTTGGTATGTCTGCTGCGTCTTTGCAGAATTATTATTTATAGCTTTAATATTACTGCAGTAAAGGATGATCTGTAAATTCGTGTATAAGTGTGATCGTTATAGATATAGCAAACTGATTTTGTAATCAACACTTTATGCCTAGTTCTTGCTTTTTATGATTCTATCAAAAACATCTGCCGTACTATCCCAATTAAATTGCCTTGAAAATTCAAGAGCATTCGCACTATATTTTCTTAACAGTGCACTGTCCTTTAACAAAGCCAAGGCAGCTTCGGCGAGGCTCTTTGGAGAGTAGTTGTTAACCAAGATTCCTGTCTTGCCATGTTTCACAGAATCTCTTAATCCTGGAACATTGTATGCTATAACCGGAGTCCCCATAGCGTTAGATTCGGTGACCACCAGACCCCAACCCTCTCTCACAGCAGGTGCCAAAACAAGATGGGCTTTAGAGAGCATTTTATACTTCAGTTCGTTGCTCACGTGGCCATAGAAGGTGATATCTTCCGTCTTGGAATTTTTAAGCTTTTCCAACATATAGCCATCCCCTATCATCCACATCTTTGCTTGTCGAATCTCGTTTTTAATTATACCAAATGCTTCTATAGCGTGGTCCGGCAGCTTTGCTCTTTTGAATCTACCCATAAAAACAATAGTAGGATCAGACTCTTTGTTTGGCAGCTCAGGTAAAGGTACAACACTTAGCCCAGGTGGTACTAACAAAATTTTCTTGAACCCTAACCGTTCCAAGTCCTCCTTAGATGAATTAGAAACAGTGACTGTTTGAACATTTTTGTAGTAGGATAACCATTTTTGCTCAAGATAATAATACCCAATGAAATTTAATGGAAAAAATGTTTCATAGAACCAAAACTCTCTGGCTAGCTGGTGAATCAATGCTAATATTGGCTTCTCTCTGACAAATTTTGGAGTCAGGAAAGGTTTTGTGTTTATCTCATCGACAACATAGTCAAAGTGATTGCTGTGTTTTAGATAGTATTCACGCGCCTTACCGTATACACTGTATCTACCTCCTTGCCTTGTAATATTCACACCATCTATCTCTTCATTTTGCGACCCTTTTGGAATCTCTGCAGTGAATAGAGTCATATGGTGTCCCTTTAGAACCAGCCTGCGCATGACCTCGTGAGTAAATATTTCTGCTCCGCCTGCATTAGGGTTCTTAATGTCACTCCAGTTTAACCATAAAACATCCAAGGATAATTTTTGACGCGATAAAGTCTATAAAGATTAACCTAATTAATCGACTATTGTTATAGAGTATGTATCGTCTGTCCCGTACGTTAGTTTAGTCCTTCTCGCTTTATAAATGACTGAATATGAAAAACGAATAGATCAATTCATTGCATTCGAGACACGATTAAGACTTTAGTCAAAGATCGGGTATCTTTGCATGAATGTGATAAGGATGAGAAGTAACACTTTTTTGCAGATGAATGATTGAATATCCATATTCATGAAAAAGATCCAATACGTCATTCTTCGATAGACCATGTTCCATTAAGATGGATGGATGGATCTCGCATATTACATTTTTTACAGTATGGCTTCGCAGAGAATTTCCTAATCCTTTTAGAGCAAAGTACTCGTATCCCTCGATATCCATGATCAGAATGTCTATTTCCCTTAATCTCAAATTCGAAATAATATTGTCAAGAGGCTCTGTCCTGATAGTCTTACCTATTTGATTGCAAGTTACTTCATACACTTTATGCATAGAAGATCCAGGGCCTTCGAGAAGACGAGCGTAGGACGACTTATCTCCTGCAGCGATATTTAGCAATGTCACATTTGAAAAGCCATTCAGTTCCAGATTCCTTCTGATTCGCTGACAATTCTTATCGTCTGCTTCTACCGCTACCACATGCTTGGCTTTTTTCGCTGCCAAAAGCACATAATATCCTATCCATGCGCCAACGTTGAATACCACATCACCTTCTTTCATAATAGCCAAGAATTTTTGAGTAACCATAGGCTCATAAGCATCAAAAGGTATGGCCCTTTCTGCCGGCTTAGAGAGGTCCACCTCTATCACTATCGTATTATTATATATCCTGTATAGTTTCAGTGTTTGATTCCTCGTAAAGTAATTGTAGATCGGAAAAAAAACCTTGGCAAATTTTGAATAATAAAGTCTTTCTAAAAACCATCCTGGAATGAAGTGCAACATTTTCATTACATTTCTAACCAGATACCTTTTAATCGAGTATAAAAATCTGTCAGCTATAACAGAACCCACATCATCGAAAATGACATTGAGTAAATTTAAGTTGCCTACAATAATTTAACCATGGTGTCAACGATGGTTGCAGGTTCCTTTGCAAATCATCGCCTCGACAATTATGAACAATTTGATGCACCAGCAGACTTTTTCATAGTATCGATACTGGTGCGTACTAACCCCTATAATCTATAACGTTCCAATGATCTCGATTCTCAATACTATAGAATAGTGAATACTGGCGTGTTAGAATACTATATCACAAACATCGTCGAATTCAAAAAAAGTATTGATAATGCAGCCACACTGCGATACAAATTGTTATGCAAAATCAATATTCATAACTAGTTCTTCCATATTAGCACATATTAATAATTTATAATGGGACTATTTCGAAGTTGCTTAGCATGGGTTTAACATGCTCTCCATATAATACTTTTTTAAACTATCTTTACGAATAGTGCGCCATAGAGAATTGAATATTAATTTATCCCCTAAATCGCCATTTCATTTTCTACACCAGATTCAATATCGATGGCACGTGCTATTGGCCATATAAAGATCTTTCCGATTTTAGTGTTTTTTCTGATAACACTTATGGCCTCATTTTCTTTGCTGTCGGTCAATATAACCTCAAGTTTATACTTATCCCCGAATTCAGGCGTATACATTCCTGTACCTTTGGAAACATGGAGTTGGGGTACGATGCTCTTACCTCTTCCTTTGACTTTTGAAATAGTAATCCCGCCAACGTTAATGGTTTTCAGGGCATCGCTGACGGCTTTGATATCATTTTGTGATATTACTACCTCTATCTTAATCATGAGTATGAGAGGGTCAGCTCGGAATTTAAACATTAAAGTATTATACTTGACTACGGGTCGCTCTTATAATTGAGAAAGAATGTCAATTTAATATTAAGCTGTTTTAGAACACATCTTTGCGAGAAGACTAGTCTTATCTTATCCTCGTATTGCTTATATTAAGAATGAGAACATTCCGAGCCTGCCGTAATATGTGATCATATTCAAGTGTGGTCTACTCTGCTCAACTTTTTTATCGAAGGATTTATTTATTGATGTAATTAACCTGCTTTTGTTTTAATGTTTGATTCTGTTGTGCAAATGCTATCAGCCACATCTATGATTATACTTTTAATATTACTGCCTATCCAACCGAACTATCATAATTCTTTGTACAGTGATGCCTTAGAAGTATCACAATCACCAACCGCTATGCCTACAATCAACGATACAAGTCTCAAAGTTGACACTATTTTTAGAGGACTTAATTTTCCTACAAGTATGGCATTTCTTGCTCCAAACGACATTCTAGTTCTAGAGAAAAATAACGGAACCGTGCAAAGGATAGTAAACGGAAGGATTCAAGCTGAACCTCTGATCAATGTTAGTGTGGCTAACAAAGGCGAAAGAGGAATGCTCGGAATTGCTATCGCCAACAATTCAACTAGACATACAACATATGTTTTCTTATATTACACACAATCTGGAGACGGAATAACGGGTGATGATGTTATAGCAGGGATACAACCGTCAGGAAATCGTCTTTACAGGTATGAATTAGTAAATAACAAGCTGGTGAACCCTAAATTGCTTCTAACCCTCCCAACTTCACCTAAGACTCCAAATCATAATGGAGGAAAGATGATCATTGGACCAGATCAAAACATTTACCTTGTAGTAGGCGATGCTGATAAATTTTACAATCAATATTTCGATCATATACCATTGGCTACTAGAGCTCAGAATATCAATAATAATAAAAATCCTGATGGAGCAGGGGGAATACTACGCTTAACACAAGATGGCAAGCCAGTGCTGAATGGTATTTTCGCTAATAATGACTATCCTCTGAACTTGTACTATGCGTATGGAATTCGAAATAGTTTCGGATTGGCACTTGATCCGTTAACAGGAACGTTATGGGATACAGAGAACGGACCAGATTACGGTGATGAAATCAATTTGGTACGGCCTGGTTTTAATAGTGGATGGGGAAAGGTGCAAGGTATATGGTACAATAATGGAAGTCGTCAAGGTCCCGCTATACAAGACCTATCCGATCTAAACAAGAACAATATCTTGGTTAACCTTTCAGGAAAAGGCGAATACAGAACACCCGAGTTTATCTGGAACGAAACAATTGCTCCAACTGGACTCGCCTTTCTGAACTCCACTAAGATGGGTAAACAGTATGAGAACGATATGTTTGTTGGAGATTTCAAAAATGGCAATCTCTACCATTTCAAACTTAACAACAGCAGGACAGGGTTGAGTTTGCATGGCCCAATTGCAGACAGGCTGGCATCCAGTCCTAAAGACATCCAAGATCAGATACTTGGCAGAGGGTTTGGTGGAATTACAGATGTTAAGACCGCGCCGGATGGTAGCCTTTACATTGTTTCGAACCAATCAGGGACTGGAACTATATACCGTATATCTCACAAATAAATCAAAACAGCATTTAGAAAAGATGTATTATTATCCTTTTGATATACAAACTACCATGTCAACCCTGTATTAGTCTGTATTGCAAACCTAGCGATACCCAATCTATCAGTACCAGAAGTTAAACGGATAAAACTGCTTACGATCATCGTTATTGGATTAGAACATTTCCTTGCTAGCATTTTAAAACACTAATAAAATTAAGTCTTTCCAGATTTCAATACCCTTGATATACTTCCTCCTATGCTTTCTTTACGTGTATATGACAACAAATAAATCGAAGAAATGCAAATGACCAGTATATATATTACTAAACCTGCATCATGATATTTTTGCGGCTGAAAATATAATCGTATGTTGAAGTGTCCTGCCTTGTTTATATACCAACCATTCGCAAAACCGCCTACAATAAAATGGTATTTATCGTCCACCTGTTCCTTTTCGTTGATAAAAGCTTTCCAACCATCATCATATGATTCAGCAAATATTAGATAAAATGGTTTATGATCACTCTCTACGTTGACATTATATTCAGTAGACGAGATCTTTTGATACTTCACAAGTTGTCCTGTACCTTGCAGCAGTGAAAATGCTTGATTGCTGTTAGCAGAATTAATAGAACTAATCGGATTATTATTATTGTTATTATTATATCTAAGTGATTCATTAGAGGGTGCAGCAATTATGGATAAAGAACCAGAACCTCCCCCTACTGCCCTAAATATGGAATAATATTGATTATCCATCACGCGATCAAATTGTGAACTATTTACTTTTTCTTCTACCTGTTTTGATTGATTTCTCAAGTCCTTTATGTTCCCAGATAGAGTATCGACGTCGCAAGCCTGCTTTTTAATTACTATATATTTTATTCCGAGTTTCTTTATGTAATTTACGAAATTGTAGTCTGAGAGGATTGTATTGTCGGATAGACTTGATATAAAATTACTCTCATTTTGAAAATTTACCTGATGCACAGTAGAAACAGTAGATATGCCCGAGAATCTGAGAATGTCATTTCCCCAATAGCTACCGTTACCGTCACACCATAAAATGCTGGCCAGAGGATAAACCAAGACTCTCGATTTTCCACTTACTATTTCATTATCTTGCTTCAAGTATTTTACTGCTGATGCATATTTGGAGGGCATGTCTGCAAATGCGGATATTGGATGTAAGTTGGCTTCTGGTTTGCCAACCATCGTAGGCACAAAATTTCCACTATAAAATGGCCATGCCCAATATACCATAATAGAAACTACAATTAATGTAAGGGCCACTTTTAGAGATTTGTGTGCAATGAAAATTCTTAATTTGAATAGTTGCTGGAGAGAATAGCAAAATAGAATGATCAAAACCAGTGTAAATTCGGTCTCAAATTTATGATATGGGTCCCGAAATGCAAGTAGCAATGTTGGAGAATTTTGCAATATTAGATACCCTGTTTCTCTTAGTAAGAGGACGCTTAAAACAACTAGAATTCCTATAAATGGATACATATTTTTCGAAACTCCTTCCTTAAAGAAGATTATTCTTATTACAAGGCTAACTACTATTACTGATGCTACCGCTATACCAAATGCCCATGATATATTTGGAAGATAGATGTATTCATAATCAAACCAAATTAGTTTTTCATAAAGAGGAGGAAGTGATGTCAACGAGAATAGCGAGGACAAATTAATGTGTTGTGTGTTAGTAAGATAGATAGTTTCAGCAGTTTGAAGATGTGTGTCACGTAAAACTGATAATTCCCTTGGCTGAATTTCAAAGGTACTCATCAAATATGCTGACAGTGGCAAGATAAGCACTCCAAATATAATGAGGTTCTTTAGAACTGCTTTTTTTGAGGAAATTTTACTCGAGAAACGGGCAACAAACCCAAACGATATACTAAGGAGGAGCGTAACTAATGCAAATGATGCATAATACGCTAGATTTGCAAAGCCTGGAAGGCTTAGAAATTCCGTAAACAATAAAATGAAAATGTACTTTCTTGATTTTTCCCCATTGATTATTTTTATAACACTTAGAAATATTAGAGGAAGCATAGCATGTAGAATTATATCAGCATTTAAGATTCTCCATGTATAAAAAATAGAAAGTGGATTTGCAAGATATAATACTGCAATTAATATTGAAAAGATTTTGTTTATACCTAAATAGCGCGCTAAGACGTAAGAACCAAATAGAGTTACATTACAAATGATAAATAAAAAACTAAACTGAGTTATCACTAAATTATTTGTTAAGAGGAAGATAGGCGATAAAAAAAGATACCAGAGTGATAAAAATGGTCCAGAAGGATCGAAATATCCGAAATTAGCTATATCTCTCCATAGCGATCCGAACTTGCTAAGCAAGGAGAAAGGGTCAATCGGATAAGGTGAATCGTGAAAAATAATTGGCCTAAACCCTCCAGCGTAGTACTGTGAGTACAAACTCATAAAGGAAATAAAAATGAACAAAAAATGATGGCTATGCCTTCTAATTTCAAACGACATTATATGTACACGTGTAAATGTAAGGTTTCGTTAATATCTTTTAAATTATGCTTAGCACCCCTGTCATAACTCGCGTAATGGCTAAAATGAGTCAAATGACTAATTCCCTATCAACTACAATAGAATCTTACGTACTGTATTGTTGATTTATATCATGTATTTAATAGCAGTCTTGATATTAGAAGATCTGGAAATATTTATGTATAAATCGCCTTCTCAAAAAGAGATGATTGCTTCAGTGCATCGAATGTATAAACACTTCTTTCCCTGTTATCACGACGTAATTTTTTCCTTAACATGTCACAAGTTAATAGCAGTTCCAATGCGCAAGAAACATTTTCTATATCTGGTTGAACGGTAAAGTTGTTTTCGCCGAGGATTTCTGGTATGGTCCCGATATTTGATGAAACTATAGGCAGCCCCGATGCCATTGCTTCAACTAGAGTAAATCCGAATTGCTCTTGCCAGGTTAGGATTAGGCCTGCCCTCCTAACCTGTACGCTTGGAGAACAGAATACACTGCACTCTGCATATATAGAAGCTAATTTGGACCTGGGTACATATCCGATATATTCTATTTTTGAACCAGCATTTTTTAATTTCTTTATTTTAGATTCCAACGTACCATTGCCTACTATGATCAATCTGATATCAGATCTTTCAGCAGACAGTTTCTCAAATGCCCCCAGGAGTATAGTTATCCCTTTGTTTGGCTCAAGGTTTCCTACGAATAGTATCTTGTCGGAGCTATCTTCAGATTCTTTAAAATTGTCAAGGAGAATCCCCGGGTAGATGGTCTGTATCTTATCATTTTCGATATTTAGTATTTCCATGGATTTTCTTGAAGTATCAGAAACCGTGATGAACCTGCTTGCTTTAGATTTAACAATTTTAGTATAGCTAGAGAATGGAGGAATTACATAAAATATCGATCTCTTTATATTTTCCCAGACTATGACAATATGCTTAAGTGAGAATTTCTCAGACAACTGTGAAGCCTGCTCACTTAGAGAAGAGAATACTTCGACGCTTATGATTGTGCTGATCTTTTTAGCGTATATAATTTTTGCGAGTTGCATCTCGTCGTAGGCTACCAGAGCAGCTGTGCTCCCTAATTTTAATAGTTTGCCAGTCAATTTAGTCTGCATAGAAACAAAGAAGTATTGAAAATTAAATTTCTTGAACTCATCAAATGAATCAGAATATTTGCAAAAGGTCTCCTTGTCAGTTACTATTATAACCTCATCTTCAAAATTGCAGAAGTAATGCAATTCATATGGCCTTCTAGAAGGCGGGCTTAGAAACAATACAGCCAAAGCATTAACCTGAATGGTATAACTACCATTATTATATAATTCTACTACTAAAGGATCTTCAAATAATTGCTATATTTGACCATAGTACCATCTTAAGAAACAAGTGAAATTATTGCGATCATTATTATAATTATCTTACCAGATGATGTATATTTTTTCCCTTGATATAGCTTCCCGCTAGCAGTTGGTCCTTAGTCATATCAAAGCCAGTAATAGCCTTGTTAATGATGTCTGGATTATTGACTATTGTATCCGTATAAATATTGTATAATGTGAGTGGATGCAGTAACAGGTTCTTGAAGATTCTTTTATATATATAGGTCATAGTAATAGGTTTGAAAAAGAAGTCATGATTCAGTAATAACTCGTCGATTCTGCTTCTGGTACCGTGGAACTCTAATGATATAACATCAGCATCTTTGAATGTGTCAATACTTGTATGTATTACGTCTACTTCTTCTCCTTCTATGTCCATTTTTATAAAGTTTATTCTCTTGTCTATACCTACATTTTTAAGGATGGTTTCCAACTTACTTATCTTGCCCCTGGATGGCTTGTCAAAAGGAGCTATGATTTCTTTCTCTTGGTCATCTTCTTTTCCTACACCAATGTTAGCAGCGATAACATTTTGACATTTATTTTTTTTAATATTAAATTTTAACAATTCATAGTTGTCAGAATCGGGTTCTAAGGCAATTACTACTCCGTTTGGCCCAACCTTCTTTGAAGCAATGATACAAAAATCACCTGAACATGCTCCTAAATCTAAAACAATATCGTTTTTCTTGATGAGATTGCTACGATAAACATCAAGAACAAAAACCTCTTTTAAGAATTGAAAATAAGACCTTGGATAAATTACGCTATATTCATCATATTTGAAATTCACCAGCTCCATGATTTTGCAACAAACTACGCTGAATTAAAGAGTTCTGATATCGCTTTAGATAGGACCAGAGAATTATGTGTTGTTGAAACTAATTGTTGTGTGTTGTGAAGGGCGCCCCAAACCTGATTTTCATAGAAAGCTGAATCTAGCATTTTAGAACTGCCCGTGTTAAACATGTATTCTGATTTTTTCTTTAATTTAGGGTTAGATACATAAAACATTGATTTTCTTCGTCTGCTAAATCTGTGGTATTTTATCATCTATAGTTTTGTTTTTGTGTATTGGTACTCCATTAGTTTTTTGTGTTTTTAAAATTTTTCATCCCAATAATGTGATGATAAGTATATGAGGAATCATTGAATTACTGCGATCACGGAGTATGAGAACATTAACCATAATTACATCACAAGATCGGTGTAGTCCAAATATAAAAAGCAACTAAAAATCTTAAAATGAACTTGTATTCTTGGTGCTAAATTCACTGTTGGAGTAGTTTTAGTATCAGATATCAAATTTACAACATAAAATTGAAATGACTAACCTTATGATGATATTGATAAAATAACAGTTATTCAGGTTAAAGAGTCTTTTGAAGAATTTAGAATGTCTTTAAGGGGAAAATAAAGCAAGAAGAATCAAAGAATTATTATTATTATTTGTTAAGGCATCAGCCTTCGAAGACATAATTAAAGGCTAATTAACTATGCTGAGCCTTAGTCTACAGCTGAAATATCTTGGAAGAAAAAAGAAATTACAGCAGCAATAATAGTGAAAGAGTAGCAGTAGTTACAGGTTCTAGTAAAGGCATTGGAAAAGCAATAGCCACAGAATTTGCAAACGCAGGATATTCCGTAGTAATCAACGCTAGAAATGAAGAAGAGCTAAGACGAGCCGCTGAAGATATTTCCAAGTCGATTAAGGATGGTGGAAAAGTTATCTCTATACCGGGCGACATATCACAGGAGCATCTTTGCATATCTCTGATAGACGGTGCTGTAAAACAGTTTGGAAGGATTGATGTTCTAGTTAACAATGCTGGGATAGGTGGAGAATCAAAGAAAATACATGACATAACTGAAAAAGACTGGGACGAAGTTATCGATATAAATCTAAAGGGTGCATTTTTGTGCATAAGAGAAGCAGTAAAAAATATGATAAAGAACGGAAGTAGTATACATGATAGAGTTAACAATTATTCAATTATCAATATTTCTTCTGTGCATGAGCAAACTCCACAACCTGAATCAGCTCCTTATGCCGCTTCCAAAGGAGGAATGGAAATGTTGACTAAAACTGTCGCTTTAGAGCTGGCAGATAAGGGAATAAGAGTCAATGGTATTGCCCCAGGAGCAATAGCTACAGACATGAACAAAGAAGTGCTTGAGAATCGAGAAAAGAAAGAAAAAAAGGAACAAAGAATTCCAGTACATAGAATAGGGCAGCCAGAGGAAATAGCAAAAGTTGCTTTGTTTTTAGCATCTAGCGATGCGAGCTATATCGCAGGAACAACTATATACGTTGACGGAGGGCTAACTTTAGTTTCGTAGCACTAGGGCTAACTTTAGCTTGTATTCTTTACTACGACAAAATTTTTTAATAGATTAGAAGGTATTCGATGAAATGTAATCGTCTTTTTTAAGCATGGGCTTTCACTTGATCACATCGCTGCATCCGACGCTAGCCATGTATTAAAAGTACAGGAAGCTCATTGTTGATGGCAATGGTCTCAATGGTACTAGTGACAAGAGATTTGTTAATATTAGTATACGGTTTGGCTGAATGTCCAGCTTGTCTGAGTACATCGTAACGGAAAGACGTGGTGCAGTAGTATGCATGATCATTCTTTATATATTCATGTTCTCGTTCATACAAAGTAGCTTACAATAAGTTTAGATTTCATGTTGTGCATAGGCAGCGCCTTGGGTAAATTTTTATTTTGTTCGTAACTCAGCTAATTTTTTTTCATTCTTTGAGAAATTGATCAGGTGCCCTCTTAACAATTGAATACCCAATGCAGGATCCACACCTTTTGGACATACCTTACTACAAGATCCGGCGAAGTGGCATCGCCAGATTCCGTGATTATTATCGATACCATTCAGCCTTTCTCTAGCGCCGTTATCACGTGTATCTGCATAGTATCTATATGCTTGTGATAGTGCTTGCGGGCCAGGAAATTTTGTATCTGTAGCGACTGTAGGACAAGCGGAATAACATAATCCACATCTTATACAATAGGAAAATTGCAGATACTTCTCGACATCTTGTGGAGTTTGCATAAACTCCGATAACAATTCTTCTCGTACTTGTTGAGTAGCCTGTGTCCTAATGTCTGCCTTTTCATTAAAAATATATGGGCTCATCTCCTTGTGATGTGTAAAAAATTGTGAAAAATCCGTTACTAGATCTCGTATATGGGGAAAGTTTGGGAGTGGTTCGCACGTAACTGTGTCTCCTTCTAGTTCCGAGATGTTAGTATAACAAGCAAGCCGCGGAATTCCGTTAATCTTCATTCCACATGAACCACATGATGCCATTCTACATGAATATCTTATTCCTATACTGCTATCCATATAGCTCTTTGCATAGATAAGAGCATCCAAAACCGTTGTCCAACGCTTCAATGGGATCTTAAAGGAATCGAATGTGTGGGGTTCGTTTTGTTTCGCAGCATTCCCTCGAAATACCTTAAGTGAGATGTTTTCACGTACCTGCTTATTTTCATCAGGGTTGTGATAATCCTCTGTATCTTCATTAGCAGTATTTCTTTTTCGTCCCAATAACCTGATTTTCTCAATTAATGTGTTCATATTATTATCTGAACCTGACTTGCTTTGTCTATCTAATTTCCTATGAACAATATGTATGTATGCCAAAACAACAATTCCATTTGTTAATATAATATCTTACAGCCATCCTAAATCTCAAATGGGTATTATATACCATTTATTACCATTATCTCTACCGCGTTCAGATATATAATTCATCTCCGTACGACGTACGCGCTACAGGTCATTTACTTTTTCAGAGCAATCGCAAAGCATAGCAGCATGATAAAGTGCTTAATATTAAATCAGAATAATGTCTATTGATTTTTTTTGACTTCTCTTTGAATTATCCCTTTATTTTTGCGAATAAGCGGCATTATCTTTTTTACCATAAGTTGATGGAAATTGTCTGTTCCCATATCAAAGGTTAACAATACTACAAACGCTAGACGGTTTTTCGCATCTGTAATTGGAATATTCGCTCTGATTAGCTTCTCGTAGACCGAACATGTATAATCTACTTTCCCCAAAGTATGTCGCCAGCGCAGGCGTGTATACTGGCGCGTCATAGCTGTGATTGCGTATTGTTCGGTTTCTTTGTAATTGAGCAACGGCTTGAGGCCTTCGCGCTCTGAGATGGATAACAGAGAACCAGTGTCGTCAGCTATTCCAACAAACCTAATTGAAGAATTAAGCTTAATAAGCTGGTCACAGAATTCCCCGAATAGTTGTTGTTTCATCCAGATTAGTGAAGTTAATGCAGCTGGCTCTTATTCTTATACCTTGTCTAGTACCCAAAGCTATATAATAAACAGGAGCTGTTTTCCTATCACAAAAGTATATTTAAAGTCACTCCATGTGTCAATTTCTTAGTCTCTATAAAGTTAAGAAAGATGCATAATAAAACTAAGATTAAGATGTCTTTTTTGTCCGCTATTTCAAATTATCAAGAATTTGCATAATACTTTCCTAGGTATATTTCATGGGATAACTTAAGCAGGGAAGAATTCTCATCTAAGGTTAGGGCATGAGAATAAGATGGCTGATAGTAAAAATCAAGTACATGCGATGGTTCTAGCACCAGTATTGCTACTACTATAAAGCCAGCTGATAATCGAACAAAAATTATATTTGTCCTATGCATATGGCAATACTTTATCAACTATCATCTATTTTCATACTCTTTATGTTTACCGTCAGATGAGCCAATTTTTGTGCACCCCACTTTCACCTATATAGCTGATATCTAGCCGGCCGCCGTACGACTTGCTGGAGGTTCCAAAATAAACGTTAATGTATTTGCTGTCAGATAGCACGGGATATTATTAAATCTCTCAAGTACGTAACCAGCGTAACCAGTCTATTTCTAATGCTCCAATTACAATAGAAGCTCTTTTGCGTTGCACTGCGTTGCGCACATACATTACACCTATTATGACGCATTTGACGACGCATTTGACTGCTGTTTTGATGCTTTTGGCTAAGACTTTTGTATTGCTTTATTCATATTACATAATAATATGCCTTATCGACTGCCTAATAACGTGAAAACTCCTGTTATACAGCAATGGCTAGCTGGACATCCAAGGGATAAGATAGCAATTGATTGTGGCATCAGTACAGGTGCTGTGTCAAATATAGTAAACGAATGGAAAATGGCTTTGGATACTTATAGGCCTGATTCTTTAAGGGATCTGGGCATTTCCTTAAATAGAATTGGTATAAGCCATGCTCAATGCGCAGTTGGTTTTAGAGTTGTAACAATGCTCAGAAGCTTTGGAGTTCAGGAGGATAAATTCGAATGCTTGATAGCGGATCTACAGAATCGTTGCTGCAACGAATTGGGACTACCCCTAGATCGCATTGGCTTTTACATTGCAAACCTGGCTGAACTTTCTGACAACGTGCCCATTTCGGAGATACCAAATTACATTTCACAAAGGGTAGATGAAAAGAAGGAAATAGAACAGAAAATAAAAGAATTGGAAGGTCAGATCGAAGAGTTACAAACTAGAAAATCTGAACTTGAGAACCGTACTGTGTGTGCTGTACAGAACCATGCAATTACACAAGAAAAATTAGATTGGTATTCAAGAATTAAGGAACAGCTAGAAAAATATGGAATACCTGTAGATGACATTTCTAAGGTTGTAGTCATAGTTAACAGTGTGGCGAAACTATTTGGTTATGATAACCAAAAGATTGTAGATGCACTTTCTAACTTACAAACACTGAAGAATGAATACGAATTTTATGAAGGACTTGTACAGTACAAAAGAAATGAATGTTCTAGTCTGCAGAATATGCATTCCAGGCTCAAAGAAGACGTAGAGTCATGTAAACAAACCCTTGATATATATGCTAAGCTATTTGATATGGGATTTGGTCTAAAGGAACTCAAGCTACTTTGGCATACTATTTACGAAATAGCTGATGCAAATAGTATTCCAAGAGAAGATGCTATCAAGAAGTTTTTCAAGGATGTGGAAGATCATTATGATGATAAGCTTGGATTTGAGTCAAAGATATATGGATTGAAAGAAGAGGTCGATAATCTTAGCCAACAAAAGCTCAGGTTATTTGCTGAATTAGGTGGATATCCTAAATTAGCCTCTGCTTTAGCAAAATTACTTGATATTTTTTATAGCAGGGACAATAATAATAATAATAACGGTAATTTTGAGGAGTTGGATTTATTAGTTGATCAAGTACGCATGGCTGGTGGCATTAAGGCGGCCAAAGAGAAATTAAGTAGTCAACCAATAGTAGTAGCATTAGCCGCACTAGCAAGTCATAGCTCAGTTCTTTTATCAAACAATAAAACTAATAATAATAATTATGATGGTGAAATAAAAAATAGCAGTAGTAATAGTTGGGAAATAGAAGAAAGGGAAAAATTGCCTCTGCAGAATAGTTTTAACAATCATGCAATACAAAATGCTGAAGATATAGGACCCAAAAAATGCTACAAAAGCATAAGACCATTAAAGCACACTAGTCTCAGCTTCTTCTCATTCATTACCTCATTCTCTATTCTAATCATGTTGTCATTATCAGCCAGAAATAGAGCACTTGAGAGACTGAAAGAGAACCAACAGTATAATAATAGTAATAATGCCAAGACGCCATGACTTGTAGTCCAAATAGCAAATAAATGACAATATAGAGAATGGGAGTCTTAAATTATAATATTACTATTATAATTCATTAGAAATACGATACTTATATTGCGTTTATCCCACCCCGGAAGGATATTATTTTGTGCTTCCACTATTTTGATTTTAATTCTTCGATCTATATCATTACTATCGGTTAATGCTCCAGCAAGACTTGCGCCAGTGGCACCACAGCCACATATTGTTATAGTAGAGCCTGAGTCGAGAGAATCAAATGCCTTGTTTAATTTTAATGCATCACTAACTGATCTGAAATGATGTGCTCCACTGATATCGTAATAATAATTTGAAGATCCTAGAGCAATCACCAAATAGTCATACTTTATCTTTGCACTATCATCGTTACCAACTTTATCAATGTAGACATTTTTATTTATCAAATCCATAGATTGTACTGGACCTTGTACAAAGGTTAATTCGTCGTGAAATAATTCTTTTATTGAAAAAGTTATATCTTCTGGTTTTTTTATGCCTGCTGCCACAGTGTGAATCTGTTGCAATAACTGATGATATGGATTTTTATCAACTAATGTAACTTTTATGCCTGTATGTCTGCAAATATTGGCTGCTGCAAATATCGCGGCATAACCTGCTCCCAGTATAATTATTTCCATTTAACCTGTACGAGCTGGAGTACTGTTTAATAATGATGCTAGCACATTCTTATAGTGCCTAACTAATGATTTATATTAATATTTTTCGCATTGGGATTCTTAATAGTGTTTGTAGTGCGCTTGATCGAATACAATGCAATGTAAGTGAGCATTTTGTTTGATTTCATGATATAGGCAAGTCGTAGTTAGCGTTTATTCTTCTTGCGTTTTAAAATTCTCTTGCATACAAGTGTGCTCTAATACAGTCTCTGATATGGAATTAACTCTTGTCGTATCTTAAGGCGTATAGGATGAGAAAATTGTATGCTTGTTAATTTAGGAAATTTGATATTCTTTGTTTGTTTGTTTGTTTGTTTGTCACTAGTCAACAAACATACTACTAATATAAGCAGATAGCTCATCTCTTAGCTTTATGACTTTGGCACGTTTATCCCCGTCAAGGTTTGTATGAAGTAGCACATCCAACCCTTCAACTAGATATTGTATGTTAGATGTTGTTAGGAGAGTTTCATTATCGGCTTGGCCTGCTTGTTGCTGTTGTTCTTCTTCTTTCCCTACACGTTCCATTAATGTATCACTGACTGTGTGCAGCTGTTAAGTCTTGCGGTGTGAACTTGTTGTAATTGCTTTTTCAAGTATTTCTTCATTCTCATGTCAGAAAAAAGAAGTTCATACCAGAGATTCAGTATATGTGTTGGTAGCTGAGATTGTAATACGCCTCGACTGTTCATCTTGTTTTTCACGCATTAGGTTAGGAATGTACTACACACCCGAAGACGGATAGTAGTATAATAAACAATATATCTTCTTCTTCTTCCTCTTCATAACATGAAATTTTTTAGTCAGCACCAACTAGCTGCAAGTAATATTGTTCTTTGTCAATCTTCTCTGGTTTTACTCCTTCTATATTCATCAAATCTTGTATTATGCCTTTTCTTCTCTCTATCTTGCCATCTGGCAGTTTGACGACACCATTGATAAAACCACTACTTCCACACACGGGGTTAAATGCTGATTCACTGTTGCCGTGATATATTGATAGCGTTCGCTCTTCTTCTCCATTCGGGCCAACAAAGAATCTCCCCCGCCTAAAAGTCACTCTCTCATGATCTGACACATACGACTCCTTATCTCTGGTGAAAGTAAAAATGACCCTGAAATTCTGCATTTTCTTTGCCATATCTACCAACCATTTATAATAAATCACATTGACGTTTTTGCGCCCTTCGTCAGCATATAAAAGAGGATTGCTGTAGAATAGTGTAAGCGTGAACTGGTCTGCTTGTTTAGTGTCCTCCATTAGCTGGATTAAAGATCTTACTGGCTCTGCTCCGTTAGCGCCTGACCAGTATGCAATATCTCTTTCTATTCCAGTAGCAATTTTTGATAAGAAATGATTTTTAGTTGGGTTTACTCTAACCTTTAACTTATGGCCCATTCCATATTGCTCAAAGAAATATGCAGCAAATCCATCTGCTTTTCCAGTAGAAGGATTAATGTACCCATAAGGCTTTTCATCTTTTATTGTTAAGTCTATCTTGTCTCTTGATGGCGAAGATGCTATGGAATAAGTTCTCTCGACTAAATTCTCCTCCAATTTACCCGATGCTGTAGGTCTCTTTAAAAGCGCAGTTATTGTCACAGACTGACCTACATTAAATTTAATTTGCTGTGATTTAGATGTTGGAACAAAAGAATACGTATACGTATCTGGTGTTTCTGAAAATTTATTGACTATCTGCCATTCAAACTCTTCATGAACTGGTGTTGACATTGATGTTGTAGATTTATCTTCATTTTTACCATATAAATGCGACTTAGAGTTAGCGGTATTTTACTGAAGCCTATTGAATATAGTGGTAATAGCAACTGCTGCTAATACACCCGTAATATACGAAATGCAAGTATTGCAAGACCTTAGAAAAGTGAGAAATGAGGTCTCTTCCAAAGCATTATAGTAATTTCGCAGTGCAAAATAGTGAGACAAATCTACTTTAACTAATGCTTTCTTCTCCTTTTAGGGCTCATCTTACGTGCGTTTTTATAAATTGTCGGCGGGCTATCCCTTATTTTATCAAGATCTCCTAGCCCGTGAGGATATTTCTCCCATCTGTTTGACCTTCCAAATAAATTATCAAGTTTAGCCGATGTGATAAATGAGAATTTATTTAGAGTTAAGTGCAATGTTTCATGGCTTATAAGCGAGGTTGCGATTTCGGCAATTCTTCCTTCACTTGAATACTCTTGCCATGACCTATAGTTGGAAATAAATGCACGCGATCTTCCATAATATGGAACAAACATGAGCCCACGTTTGCCATAGGACCCTTTCAGCCCAACATATTTGAGTACCATATCACGACACCTCAGGATATCGTATTGGTGACTAATAGACAGATTAATCTTCTGTTCGAAAATAATAGTTGATTTCCAAGATAATATCATTTTAATTTCACGATTCGGCCTATTTTTTTGAGCAAAAAAGTTATTCTTTAGCAATAACTAAAAAAACTATGGTAGTTTGGAAAGCTATAAGCAAAGGTACATTCTAGAAAATATAACTTATTTTCTTACAATATGAATTTCATTGTGATAATATGTGTTAGTGAGAGGAGCTTTGTATCATGATTGTTTATTTGATTAATACTAGCTACTTTATGCCGCCAACTAAATAATAATGTGAAACAACTAAGTTATTGCATTTGCTACTGCGTTAGTTGTATTCTTGACCGATCTATCCACACTCAGCACTCAAATATATTTCACATCTAGACTTATGAATAGTTATTAATTTTGTCCCAAATACCCTCGAATACATCTAATACTAGACTGTAGGCTGCATTCAACAAAAATAATTAAGTATACCATACGTTAAAGCCAGTCAAAATGGGGATTATCGCTGATAGATCGGCAATAGAATCTTATCATCAAGGATACAGATCACTGAATCTTGTTCTTTCCACTATAGATCATTCTCTGGAGTATATGGATCCAAAACACCTCATTCATAAGGCTATAAAGGTTAAAGGATCGGCCTTAGAGGTAAGGTCCTCACTTCAATCCTTCTCTCTGCACATGAATTTAAGCAGTTTTGATTCTATTTACTTGGTAGGTGCAGGAAAAGCTACATCTAAAATGGCAGAGGCACTCACCAATATACTTGGTCGAAGACTCTCTGGGGGTGCAATTAACGTTCCCTATATGAGTAACATACACAACAATAACAATAAATTATGCGTAACTGAAGCCGGTCACCCTGTACCTGATGAATCGGGCGTCAATGGTACAAAAACGATTATAAATATTCTGAGAAAGACTAAAAAATCAGATTTAGTTTTTGTTCTAATCTCTGGCGGGGCATCTGCATTAATGCCACTTCCAGCAGATGGAATAAAATTATCAGATAAACAGAAGATTACGCATGACCTATTGTCAAGTGGCGCATCTATCAATGAGATTAATATCGTTCGCAAACATATCTCAAAAGTCAAAGGTGGTCAGCTCGTGAGGTTGATCAATAAAGGATGCACTGTTATTTCATTAATTTTGTCTGATGTTATTGGAGACGATATCCAAACAATTGCATCAGGTCCTACAGTCCCTGACAGATCGACTTTTAAAGAAGCAGCATCAATCCTAAAAAAGTACAGACTATGGACTAATAAACACGAAAATAGTTCTGCTATAAGCTTAATATCCAAAGGTCTCAGAGGTCTTATTATAGACACTCCAAAAGCGTCTGATCCTATTTTCGATAGAGTGCATAATATTCTCATTGGTAACAACACTCTTCTCTGCAAGAAAGCTACGCAGTATATGAAGAGTAGAGGCTTTCACGCAACATATTTAGGCTCATCATTTGACGGCGAAGCAAAAAAATTTGGACTTTTACTTGCCAGATTAGCGAACCAAATCAAAAAACCTCCCAAGCCTTCTGCTTTTATTTTAGGAGGCGAAACAACTGTAAAACTAAATAAAAGAAGAAAAAATGGACTTGGAGGGAGGAATCAAGAGGCCATTTTGGTAGCCGCGCTCAAATCAAATTTTCATAGTAACGAGGACATAACTATTCTTTGTATGGGAACCGACGGAATAGATGGAAACTCAAAAGCAGCAGGGGCATTTGTTACTCCAAGGACTGTTGCTCTAGCGAAACAAAGTGAAACCGAAGTAAAGAAGCATCTGTATAGCCATGATAGCTATAACGCATTGAGAAAAATGTGCTCATCAATAATTACCGGAAGAACTGGAACCAACTTAAATGATATTTCAATAGTATGTCGTATTAGCTGATCTACACACTTTGATCTGCATACTGACCTCAACCCTAGCTCAATGCAGGTGCAAATAAGAAATATATGAATGATCTAAATCAGACAGTTTATTTTGATAATAATTTGTCATCACTGGCAATAATCATATTTTTTGTCATGCCGGCAGAGGATAAAAAGTGTGCAGAATCTAATAGTAGGAGAAAATAAGCGTAGAGTCTCTTTTTAGTAATTTTGTTTTACTACCGCTCTGTCTCACGACATCTGTAGTATGTTGTTCCATTAACTATGGTATCCTCTATTTTGATCCTAGTGCCTCGATTACTAACTTTTTGTCTTCGAGCCACTATTCCACCCGTGATGCTGCTCATCAGATCTACTAGTCCCAACTTTATCATAATGTTATTTACATCTTCTTCGCGTATTCCAAGTACCTGTGCGATCTCTATGGCTGAATAACCAGTGCCCTTATTTCTGCATAGAAAATCCACTATTATTGTTGTCATATCCTTATGAGCATCGAATTCTGCAGCATCAATAGGAGGAGGAGTCATGCAATATAGACACATTTTATATAATTTTAACTAACAGTAGGAAAACATAGTCACAAGGTATAAAAATGCCATACTCAGACTCAATTGATGCAATAATAGCAGACAAGCAGAATTATATGATCAGCAGGATAATAATAAACTGGATTCGAGCAATAAGAATTCGTTTCCTTCTTGCATCAGCTATTGCTGCTGCAAACGGCATGGCAGTTGCTGTTTGGAAATATGGCGTATTTGATTTATCGTCCGCTGTTTTGACCTTTGCAGGAGTGTTATGTCTTCATGCTAGCGTCGACCTGTTAAATGATTATTGGGATTACAAACGCGGAATTGACAAGATTACTAAAAGAACAAAATTCAGTGGTGGAACAGGAGTGCTTCCAGAGAACCTTCTAGAGCCAAAAATAGTTTATAGAATAGGGATCGTTTTTCTGATCATAGGAAGTCTCTTGGGCATGTATTTTGTTGCCATCAGGGGAGTCACTATTTTGATCATTTTGGCTTTTGCAATTCTTGCTATTTATTTTTACTCGACAACGATAGTAAACGTTGGCCTAGGAGAAGTCTTTGTTATGATCAAAGGAACAATGATAGTGCTAGGAAGTTTTTATGTGCAAGTCGGCATCATAGAACCAACAGCAATATATGTTGGCGTAATCATCGGGCTACTATCAGCATGTGTTCTGTTTGTTAACTCGTTTCCAGATTATGAAGCCGATCGTGCTAGTGGCAGAAGAACACTTGTGATAGTTCTTGGCAAGCAGCGAGCAGCAAAAATTATTTCTCTGCCGATTATAGCACCATATGTTTTGATCACGATAGGGATTTTTCTTGGTTATACAAGGTTGTTTTCCTTGATTTGTCTTTTGTCCATACCCTATGTGTTTAAAATCAGTAAACATATAGGCGAACACGAATATCTAGAAAAATTCATCCCGGCTATGGCAGCAACAGTCAAGTATGCAAGAATTACAGGAATTCTACTAGCGATCAGCTTACTGCTATGAACAGACGACTGTAATTGGCTCTTACTGTGGTATTCTGTACCACAGAACATTTGATCACAATTTGCATTTTGCAGAGTCTCTATCGATCGTTCTAGAAATTTGAAATGGTTAAAAATTCTTGTCTCTTTACTTATGCCAAGGAGTGAAAATATAAACAGAAAACTGGATTCCTTTAACCATAATGCATATTGACATAACAATGCACATCACAATTTAGCGATATAGTCCTTATGATCGAAGATCAGCGGTCGAAGATCTCTTAAGATCGTATTTTTTTTACTGCCAAGTATTTTGTGCATAAAACTGTCTGCTATTATTATTATCTCTTCGAAATGGTTTACTGTTACAAAATTAGTTAATGACTCAACAAACGTTGTACAATCTTCTGTCTCGTATCCAGATAATACAGATTGTGGGATCACATTATGTGACGCTGGATATATGTCACATATCTCTGAGGGGATCACACCTAGGAACGGATTATAAGTGCAAATCTGCGCATTGTCAAATTTTTTTACCAATCTGCGATATTCATTCGTGCAATAAAAAGGATGAACGTTGGTCTCTGGGCACAGTATTAGCTTCTGCTTATTTTTGGATCGAAAATTATAAACCATACTTTGAAACCGCCTTACTTCTGGTCTATATTGATCTATGGCATCAAATAGAAAAATGGCTTTCTCTTTGAATATCGAAGTCCCGTTGTCTAGGAAATCATAATTTTTGAAAAGCCTCATGGCTTCGAAAAGCTTTGGATGGGCACGGGCCTTTTGCATAACATATTCCCATAACCTGCCTTGTATTATTGCCTGTTTTACTGCTGACACTTCTCCCTTTAATACATAGAGATTATGTTTTGCTAATTCAATAGTTCTTTCTTCCATATCCAAACCAAGCATCTCGTCTACAGTATAATTTGTACAGGTTGAACAGTAACACGGAAAGTATGAAATCTCTTCGAGTCTAAGGGTACCGTTTGGATACATATACCGATTGTCCCTAGCATAGAGCATATAAGATGCAGAATCAAACATATCACATCCCAGAGCAACAACCAGCGGTATTGTAATCGGGTGACCTGCACCAAATAGGTGTATTGGTTTTGCAGGAATACTGCGCTTCACATTATGAATCATATCTGAAAGTATTGAGAATTCGTATGCTTCCATCAATTCGACAGGACTGCCAAGTCCAAAAATGTTAAACCCCATTTTGTCTAGTGAAGTGGCAGAATATCTTACCAAATCGGAATGCTCACCACCTTGAATAGGGCCTAACCATAAGGTCTGCTCCGTATGACGATCCTGCTTTGAAGTAAATGTCAGAGTCTCCTTAGCGTTTTTAAGTGTCTCTTCTACGTATTTTTTCGCTTTTTCGCGCTTCAGTCCGTATCCAGTAGGCTTGTCAAGAGGAACAGCGATGTCACTTTTGATACTTCTCTGAAATTGGGCTATCTCTAGGGGTTCGATGTGGATAGACCCATACTCCAATACCTGATATCCACCAGAATCAGTCATTATCGTGCCATCGTAATTTAAGATATCATGAATTCCCTTCTCCATCGCTTCCTGACCGTAATGACGTAATGCAATATAGGCATTGGTTATCAGTATTTCAAAACCTAATCCTTTTAGAAATGATGGACTAATAGATTGCCTTACAGGATGTACTACAGGAACAAAAGTTGGAGTTTCGACGTGACCATGGGGGGTATCCAGAATGCCTATACGCGCAGCAAGATCAGTGTATCTGATCTCAAAAGACACTTTACCTCCTAATCTCCCTCATAAATTCTTCGTAAATAGCCCTAACTCTGTCTGCGGCAAGTCCGACTCCTTCTTCCACTCCTCCTTGGGTTACTTTAATTTTATCCATCACTATTATTGCGCCTACATCCTCTCTAATCTTGACCAGACCAGGAAATACTCTAGCAAGTCTGTCAGACAAGGCTTTGAAATCGAATGGTTTTTCCATTAATTTTATCTCTTTAACAAAAGAACCATTGAGAATCAATTTGAGTATTCCCTGTACATCTACATTGTCGAGTACAACATCGAGTTTCTCATCAATGCCAGTTAACGTTCCATTGTAAATTTTCTGGTCAGACGTTTCAACAGATACCTTCTTGCCTAAAAATTGAAGCGCCTCTTCACCAAACTTTCTAGAAACCACAGCAGCCATAATATTCTAACGAGGTTATGTTTTCGCTGATATATATAAATCAATTTTAGTAAATGTGCTTTGATTTCAAAGGAGTTGTCTTGAAACAGAACGTGACAGAAAATAAGAGATGAAGTTGTCAGTGTTTAGTTGCTATCCTGATTGCAAGACGAAAATGAGATCAGGATATGGATTATCCATAGGTATTCTCCATAATAATGATAAGCAATTTAATACGACAATATATTTATAATTTTTATAGATATTGGTATTTTCGTTCCAAAATCATGCGGCTAATTCCTCCCATATCATTACAATATTATGAAAATTGGAGCAAGTAGCCATGTCTCTTTGATGAATAGGAATTTTGAGCTTATGATAATCTAGAAATTCTATTTTACGCGTTCGTGCATATCAGATCACTCAAAAGACATAAATGCAATTCGTAGCTGACAGATTTATTATATACCTATTAGGGAACATGAGATATGACATCGGCTTTTTTGTTAATTAATTGTGAATTCCCATTTGCTGGAGAGGTTATTAGCGAGCTTGGGAAAGTACCGGAGATTATTGATATCTACAAATTGCATGGCATGTACGACATAATTGCAAAGGTCAAGTCCGAAACTGAAGAGGATTTGAATGAAATAGTCAAGGTGCGTATTAGAAAAATTGATAAAATCAAATCCACGTTGACAATGATCATAGTAGAAGGGAACAAAGCCAAAGACAAAGTTAAATGACATTATTGAATACCGGCAAATTGAAAGATACCGTGCAGCTTGATATTGATGCTATTGTTTTCCGGTAAAACGAGGTAAACAATAAAAATTGCTATAAATGAATAGGAGATGAGATTTCTATGTATAAAATTGCAGTCGCCAAAAAGATCCAATCGTGTATTTTATGTTTTGTCTTGAAACGGAACAATGATTACGAAAAGAATAACTGCTGCTATACCTATACCAAGAATTTGTTTGTACCTTGCATGTAGCGATTTTGGTACACTATCGGATGCTAATATTTGCCATACTGATGTGACTCCAATATCGTGTTTTCTTCTTTTTTATAATTTGATTCTATTATTAGACACTGTCAACACATGAACACGGCAGCTAGAGAAGAGATCATAAAATCTTCGTTCGAGGGCTTCCCGTGTCTATTATTTTTTTCATCGTTGAAAAATAATAATACGAACTTCTTGTTATACAGATTATATATTTGATCTCTTCGTGTATCGACAAAACAGAATGAAACCTGAACGATTCCAACTGTTCTCTATCTATCATCTAGCTTTTATCTAAAGACAATAGCCATAGAAATCTCGCTATCATCACTTAGCGTAAGTGGAGAATTACTATTGTTCCAAAGCAACAGGTCAGTGAAATTAGATACTGTATCGCGCTGCCTAGTAAATGGATTTGTTCCTGTAATCACTTCTCCCAAGTCTGCTTGATAGATCGATTCTCCAGCTTTAACATCACGAACCTTTGTGAGATCGATAACTACGGCATGGTCAACGTTGTTGCCTGTTATAGTTGCAGCTACTAGCTTAACACTCTTGGGAGAGCTAAGCGAAACATGACCACCAATAATACGAAACGGCGTTACATCAGCAACGGGTCTATATCCATTGCTTGCAAATGTAGATTTGCCAAGTCTTACAGTTTCCAAGTCTACCAATGGTGCTATACTACTCGGAGATGTCGTTACCGTCCTTGATTGGGAATTTTTAACTATGCTGTTAATTACATTCTTGCTAATTCGAGCTGGTTCATTATTAACAATGACACTTCCTGTCGAAGCAGAGGCGGAGGTGGATGCACCACCGGAAGCAGATGATGACGAAGAAGCACCAGTTGATTGAGCTTTAGAAGTTTGTTCACTCAAAAGCGGAATAAAAAGTGCTCCAATAATGATAACAAGAGCTAGAGTGGCACTTGATAAAAATCTGTACCTACATGATGTGTGTATCAATATATCAAACATAAATCACCAACGTTTACATTATATAAATAGGGTTCGGCCAGTTTATCCGGAACTGTATGTAATCGAATTATCTATTGAAACTCCGGAAACCCTAAGGTCTTTTTCCTACTGCTGGTCCTTTGCCACCTGTACCTGCTGACCCTCGATAAGCGATGTGATTTGTATTATTAATATTGCTGATTTAGAAAATGATGTTAGTCTTGTTGTTGTTGTTGTTGCTTTTGCTGTTGGTACTGATTGTCACTCTTGCGACATATACGAAGTTTTTCTTAATTGAACCTAAAATACATCTAATGCAAAGGCAACAATAACAGAAGTCATACTTGGTAGATTAAAAGCGATCAGAGAAGTGATAACTGAATTCTCACTCATCATGCTAGCTATGTGTAAAGAAATTTAGTATAACCATATGTTATAGGCGGCAATTTGCTGAGCCCCGCAACTTAACTTTAAATATCCTTCATACAGTTCACCGCTCATTACATAATGACTTCCTCAAATGAGATGGATTATGATATTATTATAGCTGGTGGAGGCTTGGCTGGAATGATAGTAGCATCCTCTGCAGCATATTATTCAGGTCAAAAACTACGCATTCTTGTTGTCGATAGAAACCCCATTAATGACCTTGGTAAAAAAACCATAAATGGATGGATATGTGGTGATGCTGTTGGTAAGAATTCTGTTGATTACATGTCAGAACGTATACGCATTAGATGGGGGTATCCAGAAATTGAGCATCCTGTAAGGGGTGTGATTGCTTACTCCCCAGACCACGAAACAGCCGTGCCATTTGATGGAGATGGGTATATCCTGAATAGAAAATTGTTACCTCAGAAACAAATGAAAGATGCCTTGAAAGTCGGGGTAGAGTTTAGAGACAGGGTAACGCTGCGTTCGCTCATCATACAAGATAACAATACAATAATTGGCGTTGAAGGCGAAGATTTAGCTAATAAAGTAAAATTCAAGAAGACAGCAAGACTGGTAATTGACTGCACAGGAGTTACATCGGTCCTGAGGGTTAACCTTCCAATCAGGTCTTTTATCCAAAGAAGAATCGATAGGGATGATCTTGAGGGTACAGGTAGATACATTTACAATTTTGATCTCGCAAAGGAAGACAAGACATACTTTGATCCAGATTATTGCATAATACATTTAGATCAGCAACTAGCACCTGGTGGCTATGCATGGGTATTCCCTAAGGGAAGTAGTAAGGTTAACATCGGTCTTGGAGTCCAACAGAAAGCGTTTGATGCACTTAATAAGCAAATGCAAGTTCATCGGGATCTCAAAACACTCATTGATGATTATGTAAGGAGTAATACCGTTATTGCTAATCCAAGAATGTCAGATGGACAAACAGATCAAGGCAATAGCTGGGGAACTTGGCAGGTCTCAGTCAGAAGACAGAATGATTGTATGGTCGCTAATGGATATATGCTTGTAGGGGATTCGGCCTGGATGCCCAAGCCGTTAGATGCTGGAGGAATTGGGCCCGCGATTATTGCGGCAACAATTGCAGGCAAAATCGCAGTTGAAGCGCTTCAAGCTAACGATACATCAGAAATGGTATTATGGAAATACAATAAGGAGTTTATCGACGAATATGGTTACAAGACTGCAGGATTAGAAGTATTTCGTAGAATGTTACAAGGATTGACAAATGAACAGATCAATTATGGCATGAAGCATTTCTTATCAAAAATGGATATAGAGAAGATTAGCAGAGGCGAACATCCCGAGTTTGGAACCGTGGACAAATTGGGCATTTTTATAAGAGGGGCTCTCAAGAGAACGCTGGCGGAAAGCCTAAAATATACTTCTGAATTAAACCAGAAACTTGTAGAACACTACCATAATTACCCACTAGGTCCACAATCATTTCCACAATGGCAGGCAAAATTAAACAATATTCTGGCAGATGCATTTTCTCGGTTTAGATGAATTTAAGAGTGCCGGTAGTAACTGTAATACAAGGTCCATTAAGATGCAAATAACTGAGAATCTATCTATATTGATATTCTAACGCCCTTCTTTTTTCTGCAATTTATCAACGGTGGGGTCAAGTTTTCTTTCAAGACTATCAATAGCCCTTATCAGTTTGTCTCTCCTCGCTTCTTCTGTAACTATCGCTCGAACATCTTCTATAAGCATCTTTGCAACGTCCAACTTTCTCCTCATCCCCGATACCAAGTGGTCATAAACAGCGAATGGATATATTGAACTATAAATATCCTGCATCAAAGAGAATAACTTTGCAGCATCCTCGCCTCTGCCGGTTCTCATCCTGTCATAGACCATTCTCTTGATTTCACCTATACAATCTAAGAGTCCAGTTATATATGATGAACCTGATACATTCAAATCTCTCATACTAGGGATTGCTGAATTCTGTATTACAGATTTGAAACCATATGCTTCTACTATTTCCTGCTCGGCCACAGAGACGTACTTGTACAGATCAGTCTTTGAATATTGTCTGAATTCGTCTAGCATGATCTTGGCTTGTTGCATATTCGCTTCCGCTTTTTCCATTTGATCATGGTGCATCGCGATAATTGACTTGCTACAAATCGAAATTACATCTCGAGTTCCTTTGATCAGTTTCTCTCGTCTTTCCTCCACATCTTTCAAGTCGCTATTAATCTCATCCAGAGAACTTTGAACGTTGTCTAGCAACATTCATTAGCTTAATTTAGATTCAATAAAGAGTTTTTGTTGAGATTCTGTTTCATTATTAGGTGATTGAAGAGTAGTATTTTCCTGAATGAATAGATGCGTATATTGCACACATATCTTCAACTTTACGAACTTTTTTAATTCATACAAGCATTGGAGTTGCGCATTTTTAGGCCAAATGTATACAATATCCACATATCTGCAGAGTAAAGTTGTCTGGAGAGGTAGTATGATCATCAATGCCCGACAATATTGCTATTAATGGGGTTATTACATATTTCCCCATAGTCAACAGAACGCTCATAGGAGAATGGATGGTTGTTTAAATGGGTAATATTCGTAGAAATAGAGGCTATAGCTTTGAGCATACACTGGTGCAGAGACTGAACAATGGTGTATGGAATGCCAGAAGGTTGGGCGGCTCCAGTACTGGTCTACCTGATATTATTGCAGTTAACAATATAGAGGCTATTTTGCTATCAATAGAAGCAAAGTCAGGTACAGGGGACATACTTTATGTCCCCCAAGACCAAATAAAAAGGAGTCTTTTAATTCGGAATATGTTTAGTTTTTACACAACGCGACATTTTATATTAGCTTTCAAGTTTATGAGGAAAAAAAGGTATATGAGAAAAGGCCAAATTGTTTATGAGAACAGGAAGTTGATTGAATATTACAAGGTCGCAGATATTTTTGACAAGATTGAGGATATCGATGCTGTGAAATGTACGTATGAGGGAAAGATCTTTTCCATCAAACGAGGCAAATCTAGGAGGCTAAATTTACCAGATTATGTAATGCCATTTCATAATAATGATAACGTTGCATTATAGATACCTTTCTGTAAATCCATTAAATCCTAACCTAAAAATTGACTGCATCTAAAAACATATTTAGAAGGAACTTTTTTACAATAGTATTTATAATTTGGCCGCGCAACGGACATTAAAGAAACGATTCAAAGTTGAGGAGGCTATTTCTTCTGATCAAATGTATAGCATAGAGGACAAAGCCCACAACTTAATTGGAATGAAACGTGTATATATGATGGAAAATGCAGGTCACGGGGTAGCCGACTTTTTAATTTCAAAATTTAAGACCAAATTAAGAGGGAAGGAAATTGTTGTGATGTGTGGTACGGGCAATAATGGAGGAGATGGGTTTGTAGCATCAAGGCATCTTTCATTTTATTATGGAGCTAGAGTTCGACTAGTGTTGCTGGGCTTTACCAAGGATCTTCGAACCGAGGAAGCAAAAATAAATTGGCAAATTATTCGAAAAATGGATTCCATAGAAATCATATCTTGTAATAAAATCAATGATAAAATTAAAAGAGCTATTGAAAACGCAGATATAATCATAGACGGTATTTTTGGAACCGGAATAAGAGGTGAGATTCGTGAACCTCATGCATCGGCTATAAAATTAATAAACAAATCAAAAGCCTATGTTGTTTCAATAGATATTCCCTCAGGCATTGATCCTAACACTGGCAGGGCACATGATAGTAGCATCAGAGCAGACGCTACAGTGACCTTTCACAGAATGAAAACTGGCCTACTCAATAACAAAAAATATACTGGTATTATCCATATTGAAAAAATAGGAATCCCTCACGAATCTGAGATAGGAGTAGTCGGTAATTCGAAGTGAGAGTTTTACAAATTCCTGTTGGGCAAATGGCAAACTTCACTTATATTATAGCTGATGAGAGGAAAGGTGAAGCTGCCATAATTGATCCATCATGGGATTTAGACAAAATTTTTGACGTACTAAAGAAAAATAAATGGAAAGCAAAATACGTAATAAATACCCATTCTCATTTTGATCACATCTTAGGCAATGAGCAGGTAGCCGAAATTACTGGTGCGAATATCATTCAACATAAAAACTCTCAAGTCAGTAAACACATGTCAGTATCAGAAGGTGACATAGTCAACGTAGGGGATATCCCTATTAGAATATTACATACTCCAGGACATTCTGCAGATAGTATATGTCTTATCGTTGATGGACATCTAGTGTTTACTGGTGACACTTTATTTGTTGGAAACTGTGGAAGAGTCGATCTTCCAGGAAGTAACCCTAGGGAGATGTATACTAGCCTGCTTGACAAAATCGCAAAGCTCGACGAATCACTCATTGTCTATCCCGGTCATGATTATGGACCAAGCCCAACGTCCAAGATAGGTAAAGAGAAGATGACAAATTATGTACTAAGACCTAGATCAATGGAAGAGTTTTTACAATTTATGGCAGCTGACGAATAGGATTGGACAAACCAAAAGAACAGCGTAGATTTTGTGATATACAATGCTTAAATGGGCCGCAGTCGAAACTTGAAAGATTCTCCACTCTGAATCCGATTTTTATATGTGTAATATCTTATACTGAAACAAGCCAGATCCCCGGTATCACAATGGCAGGTGCAAATTCAGAGCTTGTAAAATATACTTCGGCCGCAGATTCTGAATTTCTTTATTATGGCCACTGCAAATGTATTAACAATGTTCCTGCTACACCTGACGGAAAACCTACTCCCGGCATTATTACTAGGACGGCTCTACGATTAGCTGATATCCCTTTCCTAATAGTTGACGCCGGATCAAAAATTAAACCCTCTATTCCTTACATCTCGTTTAGCGGCAGACCCGGAGACGATATCCGAAATGGTGTTGCAGTACAACTTAACGACGTAAAAAAACTATATGACTATGGCTATACACTGGGAGTACAGCTTGCGAAAACAAATGATCTTGTGGTAGTAGGGGAGAGCATTGCAGGTGGAACCACTACAGCATTAGGAGTTATGATGGCACTTGGGATCGATGCCAAATTCAAAGTAAGTAGTAGTATGCCCAACAATCCTCATCGACTAAAAAACAGTGTTGTCTCAGAGGCAATGGATATGGCAGAAATCCATTATGGAGATCTAAAAGAGAACCCATTCAGGGCTATATCTTTATTTGGAGATCCTATGATGCCTTCAGTTGCTGGAATTGCTTCAGGGGTAGTTACATCTGGAAGTAAGATTATGCTTGCAGGTGGAACGCAAATGTGCGCGGTAGCTGCTACATTAACTTCTCTTCATCAACCGCTAAATAACATATCCATAGGCACTACGCGTTATGTAGCAGAAGATTGTTTTTCAAATGTTGTCGATCTTGTAAAGTCTGTATCAAGTGAGATTCCGATATTCTCATGTGATCTGCACCTTGCCGAATCTGTCAAACCAGGCTTACAAGCTTTTGCAAAAGGTTACGTGAAGGAGGGTGTTGGAGCAGGAGGTATATCAATTACATCGATGCTCAAATCAAACGGTAGGATAAACGGATCCATTTTACTAAAAGCAATAGAAGAGGAGTATGAGGTTGTTGTGGAAAAAGTGTTGTTGAAATAAAATGCTCATGTGAAATTGCTTGCAGGTTTTTTGTCTACACAGTTATCACTACTTTACTTTGTGCGTATCAGTACGTATCATAAATACGATCGATTATCTAATCAACAGCTTAGGTCTGTATTGTTTAAAAAATGAACAACATCAAACAATTGTCGATATCAATTGCTACGCGTATTTTTTAAAAGGTTTTCATTTTACTGTGACCGATTTCGCTAAATTTCTTGGATAATCGGGATCCACATTTTTCTTGAGCGCTAGATAGTATGCTATGATTTGCAATGGAATGACCTCGATCATTGGGTACAATATATCACTGACGTGCGGTATTTCTATGAAATGATCGTAAACTTCGTTGCCTTTATCAGAGATCCCAATTACAGTTGCTCCTCTAGCCTTTATTTCATGTGCATTCGAAAGCGTATCATTGAACGTTGTATCCCTGGGATTGATTACTATCATAACTGTGTTCTTATCTATTAGGGCCAATGGCCCATGCTTCAATTCACCGGCTGCAATACCCTCTGCGTGAATATATGCTATTTCCTTTATTTTTAATGCTCCTTCAAGAGCTATTGGATAATGCATTGACCTTCCCAAAAGGTAAATGTCATTTATGTCGTGTACTACATCAACTATCCTTGAAATGTCACTTTCAGTAGAAAGGACTTGACGTATAGCCTGTACAAGTTCTGTTTTATTCAATGGAATTCCCATGGAACCACTGCAGAGCTTGTCTATAATTGTGTAAATAACCGAAAGCTGCCCTGTGAAACTTTTAGTTGCAGCTACTCCAATTTCGGGCCCGCAATTCAAGGTTAAAGAACAGTCGCTAATGCGTGCCAATGACGAGGTTGGGATGTTTACAATTGATAGTATCTTTGCCCCAGTTTGCTTAGCCGATTTAACAGAATGCAAAACGTCAGCTGTTTCTCCGCTTTGAGAGATCGCGATCACTACAGAATTATCATCCACTTGTCCAAGTGTGTATTCAAATTCACTTGACATAATAGTCTCCGATCTGATTTTAGCATATTTTCCAAGCATCAGCTTTAGGATCAAAGCAGAGTGATAGCTTGTTCCACTGCCAGTAATGTATACATTTTTAGCATTTGAAAGAATGTCGCAGAATCTCTGTAATATCTGTTCGTTGTTTGTTAATGCATCGCATATTGTACTCGATTGCTCATGAATTTCTTTCAACGTATAATGTGCGTAAGCACCCTTCTCAGCTGCAGCCAACTCCCAAGCGACCTGAGTGATTGGGCGCTTGACAGGACTACCTTCAAAATTGAATAGCTCTAAATTTTCGTCTTGTATAACCACAATGTCTTTATTATCAAGAAAAATAGCCTTATCTGTATATTTCAGAAAGCCCAATATGTCACTGGAGATGAAAAATTGATTGTCTGATATTCCAACTATCAATGGTTCGTCGAGCCTAGCGCCGCTAATAGCCCCATTTTTGAAAATTGCAACAAAGGCATATGTCCCCTTTAGTATTTCACAGGTCTTGATCATGGCTTTCTTTATATCCTGTTCATTTGAATAGTGAACCTCAAGTAGATGTGCAATAACTTCACTATCTGTCTGACTTTTAAACACATGGCCACCGAGAATTAACTCCTGTTTTAATTCATTGTAATTTTCTATAATTCCATTATGGACAACTGCAATTTCATTTGTGCATGCAGAATGTGGATGCGCATTGTTGTCCGTAACTCCACCATGTGTTGCCCACCTAGTGTGTCCAATTCCTATTTGTCCTTGCATTTTTCCTAAATCTAGCGACTTGTTTACCTCCACTACTTTACCAACTCCTTTTCGCACTAGGATTTTGTCGCCAGTGATTGTGGCTATACCAACGCTGTCATATCCTCTATACTCCATTTTTCTAAGGCTGTCTATCAAAATGGGAGCAGCATGTGACATACCTTTGTATCCTATAATTGAACACACGCATACCTAATGATAATAACTCTTAAAATGTTTGTCAAAAAATATGCGTACCGTTATAAAAAATCTTTTATCGGTAGATAGAGGTCTAAGTTAGGTTTAACGTGAACAGGATTGTAAATCTTTTGTTACTAGTCAATATCAATATATACTGGTCTGTAATCTACAATACTCTGCATAACAAAACACTCGTTTACAACGAAAACGGTAAGATATATGCTAAAAAAATCGGAGTTTTTGAAAACGTCGAATATATGCGTATTTTATCGAATCGCTTAGCCTGGAGAATAACAGAGTTACTATCATACAAGCCTATGTATCCAGCCCAAATTGCAAAGGAACTAAAGGTTTACGAACAAAGTGTTTATTACTATATTCGCACTTTATTATCAAGTGGAGTAATAGAAGAGGTCGGATCTAATATTATAAGGGGCGGAACGGCTAGGCTATACAAGACCTCAAACCCGTCATTTGGTGTGGAAATGAACTGGGGAGAAAAACACATTGATTCCCTAGGACAGGCTCAAAATAAGTACAGATATGCCAATAACTTCTTCAGAGAATATATAGTTAATAATTCATTTCAAGGTCTTATAATTGTAGGTGCGCCTGGACCTCATGGACCATACAAATCATCTGCTCGAGACGGGCATTATGCGGTCCATTTAGCTTTTTTTTTAGGGATGCTTAGTGATATTCCACCTGAATTTATAGTCAAGCTCGATTCTGATGCAAAAGCAGAGAAGGTTCTTAACCATAGCACTTTAATTTCCATTGGCGGACCTGGAACAAACATAGTAACAGCTGAATTCAATAGATATCTGCCAATAAAGTTTAATCAGGCGAACTTTTGGTCAGGCCTGGTAGAAGGATCAGGGAAATTTTACAACTCCGATAATCATGGTTTAATTGCAAAGATAAAAAATCCATACAATGATAACGGAACTATTATTGTAATTGCTGGTGTAAGATCTATTGGAACTAAGTCTGCAGTTATTGCATTAACAAACTATAGTGAAGAAATTTTAAAAGATTACCAAAACCAAGAGGAATGGGCTTTGGTAGTTCAAGGGTTTGATATGAACTCAGACGGAAAGATAGACCATGTGGATATTGTGTCGAAGGTATAAAGATATCTAGCGCGTTTGAGCAAATTTACGCCTCTGAACTAGCGGGTGAAGCAGACAAATGCAACAAAATTTGTTGTTCTTCTTCACGTCGTACTAAATATCCAGGAATATTTACGATTCTGTTACCTAAGGAAACATGTCCATGGGCCACCATCTGTCTTGCCTGTTGAGCTGATTTTAAAGCTCCCTTCTTCATTACCAATGTTTGCAGTCTTCGTTCGAGCAGGTCTTCAATCTTCAAGTTCAAGACTTCATCAAGTGTAGCAGACTGATTTACTAGCCCCAGTCTGTTAAGGAATGTTAATAGCTGTGTTTCTTTTTCTTGTCTGACTTCTGTAGGAAGAGCCAACAGAGCTCGTGCCTGATTCCTAAATCTAGCAACTTCAGATTGGGCCCTCCAGAGTTCCCGTTTATTTCTCAGTCCGTATGAACCGACTACATAGAGTTCAGCGTTAAGTTGATCCGTAGTCCATATTCTTCTTGGTCTACGAAACATTTTCTTTGGTTTATGCGGATCTCCCATAACACAACTACCTATTATTTCTTGGGTGCTTCCTTTGGTGTGCCGGTAGGCGCCTTGGGTGCAGATTCCGCTGACGGAGCAGGTGGAGCAACTCCGACCCCTGTAGCAGACGCGGCCGATGGCATACCTCCTCCCCCTCCTGCTGGCATAGGCTTCCCCGTCTTCTTGACACCTACAGCTCCGCCTCTTCTTCCCGTTGTTCTCGTGCACTGCCCTCTGACCCTTAAACCGAACATATGCCTATATCCTCTCCAACTCATTACATTCTTTTCACGATCGATATCATTTGATATCGCGAAATCCATATCCGATGTGATTAGGTGTTGATGTGAACCCGTATCTATATCCTTCCGTCTGTTAAGGTACCACTCTGGTACTCCTGATTTTGAGGGATTCTTAACAGCTGCTTCGACCTCGGTCAATTCTCTATCTGTTATAAATCCAACGCGAATATTCGGATTTATATTCAGGGATTGAAGTAAAACTTGAGAATAATTATAACCAATACCTCTAATTTCACTTAATGCCGTAATTAATTTCTTGCTTCCGGCAATATCCTTGCCTGCAATTCTAACAATGTGCTTATAGTCTGACGCTGACAAGCAAAAGGTGAAGATAAGATCCTCAATAAAAACTATGCTTAAACTATAACCCTAAGTTTCAAATACGTCTTATCATACCATAGTTCAGTCAATACATTGTGTTTATGCATAATGAATAACATATCTCAGATAAACTGAGAGTATATAGAATAGTGAGTATTTGAAATGCCTATTTAGCAAGGTAACAATCTTATCTCAATCGACAATGTTTAAATCTCGAGAAGAATACGCAATTTTTATAGATTGGGTTCGAATAACATTAAAGATATTGTAAACCGTGCCTATAACTTAGATCCGAAATATACACAAATAGTGGCAGGAGTTCCCGAAGACTACAAACAGATAAAAACATTGGGAGATTTATTGGAGATTCGTTACAAGCATGTTCCAATAGAAGAGCAGATGAGGACTAACCTTATTATGAAAATGAAAAATAACGAGTATCCATACAAAGGTATTATAGGCTATGATGAAGACGTCATCCCGGCTGTCAACAGGGCGATCTTATCTGGCCATGATATTCTATTTGTAGGACAGATCGGACAAGCAAAAACAAAAATCGCTGAATCCATAGCAAAGAATCTTCTTTCCATAATACCTGTGGTCAAAGGCAGTATAACAAATGATGTTCCAATCTCTATTCCTGAACAGCAACTACTCAACCTTCTAACTGATTCAGGAGTATCACATTCTTATCCAGAGTTCACTATCTCAAAAGAATCTGAGGACACTATAAGTAACAACAAGCTGGATACCAAAATTGACTGGGTAAATGGAGAGGATAGGTATAGATATATTCTTGCGACGCCTGATATATCAGTTAAGGATCTAGTAGGTCAAATCGACGCGATTAAAATTGCAAAGAGCGGCCTTCAACTTTATGATATAGAATCGTACTCTCCTGGTCAGCTGTTACAGGCTCGACATGGTATTCTATGTATAGATGAACTTCCAGTGCTGGATCCGCGAAAACAAGTTGCACTCTTAAGTGTTTTGCAGGAAGGAAAATTTACAACGGGATCATATCCGGTGATTTTCAAACCAGATGCAAAAATTATTGCAACCGCTAACCCAATTGATTATACTCATTCGGGTAAAGTTATTGAACCTTTGTTTGATAGATTAAGAAGTCATATAGACACACATTATCCCACCAATATTAATAATGAAATGCTTATTATAATTCAAGAAGCACGAATTGCAGACAAGAAGAACGTCGTTTTGCCAATTTTCATTCTAGAAACTGTGGCGGAGATAACAAAATTCGCAAGAATTCATCATGATATAAATCATGACAAAGGTGTCAGTGTTAGGATGGGAATTCATTCAACAGAACTTTTAGTAGGTGAAGCAGAACGAACCAGATCTATACAGCATTCTGTAAAGGCAATCCCAAGATTTTGCGATATTCATGGTATTTATCAAGCTTGCAAATTTGAGTTGTCTGAAATGGAAGATAATCGACAAAACAGGATAAATATACTTGATTCTATAATTGGCGGTGCTATAAAAGAAGTTTCCCTTCGATATGTTCAAAGACTTGCATCAGACCGAATAATGAAATTAAAGGACGAATTTGCAAAGAATAAAACATTTTCAGTATCACAAATGATGATAGGTAATGATAACAATAATAGAACTGATCTAGCTGATTATGAATCACAACTGGCAGAGTTGCCCTATTTTAGATCAGTCTTAAATGAAACAGTGGCATACATCAAATATGAGCAAGACAAATTCGTGGGCTTGGCCAATCATTTCGGAATAGCAACTGACAATATATCAGTTTCACAAGACACAGACGGGGAATTTTCTGCGTCGGCTATAGAAGTACTCTTAGAGGGTCTTAGATATACTGAACCGCCAATATTAGAAAAGAAGGATAAGAGCAATTATGAAGCCATTTGACACTTGCGATTCGGATGCAAAAACATTTATTTACTTTCCCAGTCAACGTACCGAAGACAACCAAAATAGTCAACAACACATTTATGATTTACCAAGAGATATACTAGATAATTTATTGAATGTTATTGGAAGAGAAGTACTTCGAGAAAAAACCCCCACAATGGAGGAGCTTGAACAAACGCTGCAGGATGTATTACAAACTAATGGCGTTGAACAAAACTACGAGAAGCAAGAACATGGAAATAAACAGAGTACAAATAACAATACTAGCGGCCTGCATGTTGTAGGTAAACCGGCAATCAGGTACTTAATACAGAAGGGATATCTTAAGGACTCCACTAAGTGGCTTAGCTCAAAAGGCTTTTTAGAGGTAGGGGGAAGGATTTTGGGTGACGTCATGATGGCCTTGAAAAAAGGTGACTTTGGATTACATTCCACTACAGATCTTGGTTCTGGTGGTATTATAATGGATACGACTAAGAAATATGAGCCAGGCAACGATATTAGGCTCATAAACGTTCCAGCTTCCCTGCTTAACGCGGTTCAGAGAGCAGCGAAAAACAAGGATCAGATCAAGATCCCCCTGGCAATAAACATAGAGGACTTAGAAGAATACGAGACAATGCGAGACGTTAGGGTTGCAGTAGTTTACTGTATTGACTTGAGTTCCACTATGCGATATTCTTCTATGTTCGGTGATATGAGTAGAATTGAAGCTGCCAAAAGAGCACTGTGGAGTATTTTCCTATTGAATCGCAAATACTTTCCGTCAGATTCCATTTACATTGTTGGATTCGGAGCATTAGCATCAAAAGTTGCAGCGCAGGACATTCCATACTTAAAGACATTTGAACCAGGCTCTGACTTTTTACATTATACAAATTATCAA
The DNA here is from genome assembly GCA_046724555.1 of Thermoproteota archaeon. Lineage (GTDB taxonomy): Archaea > Thermoproteota > Nitrososphaeria > Nitrososphaerales > Nitrososphaeraceae > JAFAQB01. The sequence continues at coordinate 76,206 of JBKOWU010000088.1, forward strand.
TCTGCATTTCGTTTGGCTAGGAAAATACTGCAAAAAGATGGTGCACTTAACCGTCGAATAGTACTAATAACTGATGGCCATCCTAGTGCTTGCTTTATTGATGATAACAATGAGCACGACAAGATTTTATCTCAAAGACCGTATGCTCATTTCTATACTGCAGACGATGAAACACTTAAAGCAGTGAGAGAAGACCAAGATATGACTCTTGACACTAATTCAGGAGAAGTAGTATATCTTTGTTATCGCTACAGACAGGTAGACCAGTACATAGGAGAAAAAACAATACAAGAGGCTAGAAAATGCCGTAGAATGGGCTTTGAAATAGATACTATCATGATAAGTGAAGAGGATTCATTGCTAGAATATGTTAATGAAATGGAAAAGCACGTAAGAGGCAGATCTTATTACATAAACCCAAATGTAATTGACAAGGTTTTGCTGACTGATTACCTGAACAACAGGAAGCAGACCATCAGAGCTCATTCGTAGTTATAGATGCTTAAAGAGCAGAGAGTATGCACTTCAGATCTGGCTGGGTATTAGTTTTTATGTATAGATACACCATCAAAAACACGTAGCTGGTTGAGATAGAATATGATGCTTGAAATTAATTACATTGACTGGAATAACGCCCTAAGTATATTGAGCAAAGCCTTCGAAACTAAATTGTTTGTTTTAATTATAGGGCCAAAAGGCACAGGCAAGACCACTTTAGTACGTAAATTCGCATCACATATGAAAAAAGACCTATACTCAGTGAACTTTAGTCTTCGCACAAGGGAGTCCCATTTAATTGGAACGAAAACCCTCGAGAAAGGTGAAGTTAGCTTCGTCGAAGGCATACTCGTAAAATCTATGCGTGATGGAAATATGTTATATCTGGATGAGCTTAATGCTGCGGAAGCAGATGTGTTATTGCGGCTTGATGAAGCATTAGACGATAGAAGACAACTTGTTTTAAAAGAAGCTGAAGGACAAATAGTTAATGCTGCCGCGGATTGGTTTGTAATTGCAACGATCAATCCTTTGTCGCATGTTGGAACAAAAGAGTTGCCTCCCCAGCTTTTAAGCAGATTTCCCTTTAGACTGAAATTGGAATACCCTCCGGAGGATATAGAATTGCAGATTATAAACCAACATACTTCAGTGGATAGTTCAAAAATAGACGAAGTAAAACGTTCCATAAAGCTAGCGGAAAGCCTAAGAGAAGCGGCAGCCTTAGAGGAATTATATTATAGTCCGAGTCTCAGAGAAACCATTGCTTTTGCAAAACTGATCGGCAAAGGTGTAGCTAGCAAGCAGGCAGCAGAAATAGTCTATGCAAATGTATACGATCAATGGGGAGAAGTAGAATACCAAAAGGTAATGGATATGATAACATCAATTTTCGACAGCTAGTGTCTAGCATGTAATAGTGTAACACAATAAATATGATAATGCGGAATGATGTTTTATTAGATATAGCTACATTCCTGGCGAGAAGGTGGTCAGGAAATTCTAGAATAGTCATATCAATAATGCGTGACATAATACCTACAGCCAGACCTGAGAAAGGTCAGATAGTTCTTCCGATTATTGATTATTTTCCAGGTACGGATTTTCAAAAATACAGACAGTGGCGCGTTGCACTATGGTATGAATCTATGCGTATTATGCACTCGTCAAAAGTCTTGAGCTACGACCATGCATACGGCTTTCTACTTAACACTATAGAAAAGAAACGTATTGAGTTTCTTGGACTTTTACAATGGCAGGGCATGGTAAAAGAAATTATTTTCAATGAGAGTATATTTTGGTTATCCTGTCCTCTTCTCAATTCCCTCTATGGTAGGCATAAAGTAGTAGAAGCATTCTCACAATACTTTCTGACAGGATATATCAAAGGTGAATTATTTGGGAGCGAATTTGAAAGAGTAAAGGCGTCAGCTGAGTTTGCTAACAGTCTAGTAGATCAAGCAATTAAGAACGACTATGGTACCGATTGGATCGAACGACATATCCCTAAGCTAATCAAAATGCTTGAAATAGATCCTCTTGTTTCTATTCCTATTATTGCTCCACGAACAAGGATTGGGTTGTCAATTAACAGAAGCGATCTTTTAAAGCAGATAGAAAACCTATTGAGTACGAGTACCAAGTATAAACCAGACGAGATCGAAAGTGCATCAAAAAAAGTTGCGGAAGGAAACGACGTGTTGAACGAATTTAAGACGCTATTAAATGAGAGCACAAAGACCGAGAATAAGGGTTATGAAAGCTTGGAGAACCTAGGATTAAGTATTCCCAAGAGATTGGATTTAGATGAGACACAGATTTATGATATGGATTTGATCGAAAGGACTAAGGCAGCATTTAGAGACTGGAAAAGTGGTTGGATAGAATTACATGATAAAACCGGCGAAGAATTTGATTCTGAGAGCTATGCTGAAATGCTCGCGAAGCCGTTTCTAACAGATGTTAAATTGTCCATTCGAACAAAGGTTGCTATCCTGCTTGATCACTCGAGCAGTATTGAGGACGTCGAATTGCAATATAAGCAAGCAACAATTGCTTTATGTGAAGCATTATATCATCTTGGTGTAAAATTTGCAGTATATGCGTTCAGTACTGAAGCTCGACAGGTAAAGTGTTGGATAATAAAACCATTGAACATAAAATGGTCAACAATTAGCGCGCGACGTCTAGCACAGATAAAAGCAAGTGGCGGCACTCCTCTTGCAGAGATTTATGGTTTGCTGTTACCTATCACCAAGTCATTTAAACCCGAGATAATGGTAACCTTGACGGATGGCGAACCATCGGATTCTAGTGCTGTGCGTGAAATGGTGCTTTCTTATAGAAAGATGGGTATAAACATGGTAGGGCTTGGTGTAGGGCGGAATTTAAGCGATTCAGTTGGTATAGCACATAATTTGAAATATTTGAATTATCAAAAAACACTAGCCGTTAGTAGGTTGCAGGACATACCTAAAAAAGTTATTAATCTATTACGGGTCTAGATCGCAATTTATACTTTGACGGCATTTTAAAAACTTCACATTTTTGATTCGATTGAACGATTAGACAATATGGATGAATTATGTTACTATTCCATTTTCACCTTCAAGCATATTTTCACAAACATCGGGCCGGGATCTTTTAATATTATCTTTAAAACATCGAAATGATATTCATAATGACTGTATCTAGTATAGTGGACTCTATACTACAACACATAATACACATTTCTCAAAAGAACATTGATACGAATACGTTTCGATGAATTATTCTGTATAGCGCAAAAAGTTTAGAAGATTATTTTGGTCACTGTCATCGTTGGAATCATGCTTAGTATTCTTTTTCTTCCTTTCTTACAACTAGTCGATTGTTTACTATCTCGTAAACCAGTGATTCATTATGTTTGAAATCTAACTGATTGGCTACGTCTATGTTGAAGGTTAATGTAAGAATATTTTTACCGATCATTGCAGTGGCGCTACCAAATACATTTGATCTTTGCTGTTGTGATGAACCAAATTGTTTTTTATGATGTTTCATTTTTATACCGTCTATCTTAAGACACTAATTCCATAAATACATTGACAATAGCACATATGTCTTATGGCACACTATCTATTTTAAGGACCTTTAGCTGGCTCACGTATAAGATGCCGTTACCTTTTATCTATGAAACCAAAGAGGTGATATCTTTGACCATAAAACTATCTAACGTATAACGATATATACGTATTAGGTATATGCGTATTAATTACGAACTTAAATAAAGCAGTTCTCGACATATGCCGCTAATTTCATTTTTTTGCTTTTTCCCAATCTGAGAGGAATAAAGCAAGGCCCTTGTCAGTAAGCGGGTGGGCAAGCATTTTCCCTAAAATATCTGGAGGAAGTGTCACTATATCAGCTCCTATTTTTCCAGCTTCAATAATGTGGATAGGGTGTCTTATACTTGCAACAAGAACTTCTGTTTTGAAATGATAATTTCTGAAAATTTGGATAATTTCATTTACAAGAATCATCCCTTCGTTTCCTATATCATCTAGTCTGCCAATAAAAGGACTCACATAGGAAGCACCTGCCTTTGCTGCCAGAATGGCCTGATTCGCGGAGAAAATTAGCGTGACGTTTGTGTCGATTCCATCTTCTCTAAGCTTTCTGACTGCCTTCATACCATTAGAAGTCATCGGAATTTTGACAACGACATTTTGACCGAACTTTTTCAGCTTATGTGCTTCTTCTAACATTTCATCCGTTTCCGTGGCTATGACTTCAAGGCTCACTGGCCCCTTTACAATTTTAGCAATTTCTCGCATTACCTCCGATGGGTTTTGATCTTCCTTAGCCAAAAGTGTCGGATTTGTTGTAATACCATCAACAAGTCCCATATCGTTGTAGGTGTTAATAGCCTTCAGGTTAGCAGTATCAAGAAATATTTTCACTTTTTAATTCTACTCCTTGTATCAACTACCGCTTGCGCTATATTCTTACTACTTAGTGCATATTTTTCCATAAGCAAATCAATTTCTTCATCCCTTGCAGATTCTCCAAATGTGTCATTGATACCTACCAGTTTCATTGGCACAGGATAGCTCTCAACAGATGCTTCGGCCACAGCACCTCCAAGCCCGCCTACTATATTGTGCTCTTCGGCGGTTACGATGGCACCAGTATCTTGGCCACATTTTGCTACAAGATTCTTATCGACAGGTTTAATCGAAAACATATCTACTACCCTACATGAAATATCTTGATTTCTTTTTAAAATGTGTGCTGCTTCCAACGATCTTGTCACCATTAATCCACATGCTATGATGGTTGCATCTGAGCCTTCATGTAATATGTTTGCTTTACCTAATTCAAAAATAGCGTTTTCAGCGTATATGACCTCGCTGGATGGCCTAGCAAGTCTGACGTAAAATGGTCCACTAGTCTTTGCCACTATCCTGATCAGATGTCTTACCGATACCGCATCGGCAGGCACAATGACACGCATATTTGGAATAGATCGCATAGTCGAAAAATCTTCAATCTGCTGATGTGAGGCGCCGTCAGGTCCCACAGTCAAGCCAGCATGTGATACTACCAGCTTTACATTGAGATTTGGATAGCAAATTGCATTACGTATTTGATCCAAACACCTACCAGGAAGAAATGCTGCATATGTGCTAGCAAATGCAATTTTACCAGAGATAGCAAGACCAGCAGCGATAGAAACAAGATTTGCCTCTGCAATCCCAACGTTAAACATTCTATCCGGATATCTATCTCCGAATTTCTTTGTCTTAATGGAATCTGTAGTGTCGGCTCCAACACACACTATTTCATGCTGAGATTGACCTAATTCCACCAAGGTATCGGCGTATACACTTCTCATATCTTGTGTTTTTTTTTCGCTACTTAATTGCATGAAGCTCTCCTTCTATTTCTAGTTCACTAGCCAATGGAATCAATATATGTTTACGTATCTTCATCCAGTCCGATCTTATTCCAATATTAGTTGCGTGTTCGATAAGCCTTTTTTCCAATGCCACATTTGCTTTATGGCGTAACTGAATTATTGCTCCATGAATATCAGAGCTTCCATACACTGCACTCCCCGCAACAAGGATTCTCGCGCCAGAATCGTACACCTGCTGCAAATTTGTTGCATCAATTCCTCCATCAGCCTCGACGTAACCTTTGAAGCCATGGTCCCTTAGCATTTTACTAGTCTTTACCATTTTAGGCAAAACTTCTGGAATGAACTTTTGTCCCGCAAAGCCCGGATTTACAGACATTATGATCACGACATCGATATCCTCCGTATGGGAATAAACCCAGTCGGGGAGCTCGGTGAAAGGATTGACTGCGACTCCTGGACTTATACCACTATCGAGTAGTTTCTCTTTAATAGTTACGAACTCCTTTTCGTTACACGTCTCTACATGAACTGTAATTATATCACATCTAGCATCTATATAGTCTTGCAAGTGATTCAACGGATTTTCAATCATGAGATGAACATCAAACGGTAGATTAGTGATGTGACGCAATTTTCTCACAGTGTCAGCAAAGAAAGTAGTGTTGGGTACAAATCGTCCATCCATAACGTCTAAATGAATGATATCTGCCCCGCCTCGTTCAGCTTTTCTAACCTTTTCTTCGTAGTTTTCCCGTTCTCCTGCAATAATAGATGGCGCAATTAAACATTCGCTCTCAAGCTCTTGCAATAACACTGGAGTGTGTTTTCTCGGAGG
>JBKOWU010000206.1:0-3624 GCA_046724555.1 Thermoproteota archaeon
TATGAACAATTTGTAGTAACTGGTTCTGGCCTGAGTAAAGTGTGAGTGGTAGAAATGAACCAATTAAGCCGATAATCAAGCCACCTATGATAGAACGAGCAACCGGCCTCTTGTTAAATCGGCCAAAGACACGATGGACAAATCCGAATACTACCTTGAAAAAGGTCCCGATTAGCGCGGCGATAACTCCCACAAGCAATGCCCAGACAAGGTCAACTAGACGAAGAGTGGCAAAGTTAGGGAAGCTGTATACACCTAGATATGTGGTATGCAAGAGCGCAAAGTAGACGCCATAACCCACACCTCCTGCAATGAGCCCAGGGATTAGATGACGATACAAATTTAGCTCCTTTATGAACATGTACTCTATTGCACCAACAGCTCCAACTATAGGAGATCCAAAGAAACCACCGAATGCCCCTGCGATGGCACTATAGACTAGTACCTGCACATCATCTTTTTGAAGCCTAAGTCGTTCAGAGACTAAGGTGCCTAATCCACCGGTAAGAAAAACAAGCGTTCCTTCCGGGCCAATTGCCGCACCACTCCACAATGCTATAAAGCCTTGAAGAAGTATGCTTGGTAGGTTACGGTAGTTGAGGCCACCGGTCTGCGCGTATTGGATTTGAGCCACTCCGGGTCCTCCATGCTGACCAAAGAACTTGATCGCAAGGCCAATGAATACGCCAGCTACGCCCAATATGATGAGCGGCCAAAAGTTAATGTTAAATAGGTAGACGGTTGGCTGCGCAAAGAACTTGATACCTTGGTTGTAGAGCGTGATGTATCCAGTAGTGATGAGAGAAAAAAGAGCGCCGAACAACGCTGCGTAGAGCATAAGCCTATAATAGCTGGCTTTCAACTTCGATTCTTCTTCACCACCAGTACTCATCGATTCCACTCTATTCTCATATTGAAGTCTATACTTCCTAAAATAGAATTAGCTGATCTGACTGTCTTTTGAACAATGCGAGTTAGATGCTTTTATGGATGTTTAGTTACATAAGATTTTTGTAAAAATGTCACCGAATCTTATGTAACCACTTGAGGCCTGCACCGTGGATACTCGGGTGGACTAAATGTTTCTAATGCAAATCCCTCTTGTGTTTTCTGTCCTATCATTCTTAGTAGTACTGACTATACTAATATAATACATCTAAACACTCTTAGCTATAAGGGTTTCTTTGCTAGTTGTTCTAGCGTGTTGATTTAAGATTGAAACAGTATATAATACAAGTATTATGTTATAATACTATATATAAAATATACAAGATATTACATCGACTAAATGGCTAAAAGCACTAAAAAAGGACTTGCTTCTGCAAGTAAGAAGACAAAAACAAAGGTAGCCAAAAAAAGGCGGAAAAGCCTAAAGGAGTAAATGCTCCTTCTTTTTTACTAATACGCGACCCAATAATATGGAATGCATTCCATACTATAGGGGCTCTGACAGCAAGTAGGATCGCTGCCTATAGTCTCCCCGTACAAGAATAAAGGATTTTTGAATATGAAATAGGGATATTGCTATAGAACAATGTCTTCTGCAACTTTCATGGTATACCAATGAAATATAGATCTCACTATAGAATAACATTATCTAAAGATCACATTTCGGCAATGTCTATATCCATATTTTGAAATAATATAGACAAGCCATACTACATCGATAGGTAACAAAAATCCTTGTGTTTATAATTTTTCTCATTAGATAGCGTTTTATTAGAATTTCGTCTAACATTAAGAAAGTCTTTTAGTTTAATCATTAACCTGCATATAGATCATGGAAAAAACAAGGTCCAAGTCATGATAGATCTTAACAGTCGTAGTAAATGCGGTTGTCTATTTAAGAAATTCGGGGGAAACATTTCATAACTGAACTAAATAAGATAACATATTGAATCAATTAGAAGAATTAAGATCTATACTTCAAAAGGAGATTCAGAATCTTAAGATTAATCTTATGAAAAGTCATGCTCAAGAAGGCAATCCTACTGATCAGCCCTTACAGTTTTTGTATTTCTTACCTTAGTACTTGTAAACTCTCCTCTTTCCATCATCGTCAGCAAACCTTCCTGATCTTTCACTGGCATCTTGTCAATCTCATCTATTATGATGATTTCTTTATGTGGATTTTCTGCTTTGGTAGTACAGGCCCCCTCTGCAAAATAAACTCTTGATGACATGAATTTTTCTATATGCAGCATAAACAGTGATTTTGCACAAGCAGGAGGGCCCACAAGCAGTGTATGAGCTCTCTCGGGGGACTCCAAAGCCCGCAACATCATTTCTTTTACATCATCTAATCCTTCAATATTTGAGAAAACTTTGAGAGATCTTTCTCTTACAGTCAAAGGCTCAGGGATTTCATACACAGTTTTAAGTTTTTTAATAAAATTAAACATAACACGTCACCTTTTGCTTCCTTTCAGATAACTCTCAACCGCTCTACGGATGAAGATACTCCGCGGAATATCGCCACGCTTATTATCAACTTGCTTGAGCAAGGATATAGGTAAGGTAATTCTTAGTTTTTCTGTCCTATCTCCTTTATTTATAGTAGTACTAACCATACTGGTATATTAGATATCTACTTAGCTGCATATAGCTCACCTTACGATTACTTGTTTATACCCCGTTTTTGTTATACAAACGAGAAATTGGGGGCAGAATACTTTGACATTATTAACAATTGGGTTCTGTTGAATCTTAAGATGTTGTAAACGGGTGTTTATTTTAGGTGTTACATTTGTAGGCAATAGATTTAACTGCTGTTGAATATGTGATTTACTATTTTGCTTAATTCAATATTTGGCAATTCTTGAAGCCGCTTGCTTTCCTTTTGTTCTTTTCTTTTTGTACGCTCTAGTTTAGATAGCTTGTCGTAATGATACGTTTTTACCTTGTATAGATTTCCATCTTTATCTTGCCTTAGTTTTTGACATTCTGTTTTAGATACAAGTTTTCTACATAATGGACAATACAACAGCCTATGCATATTGCTTTTGGATTCTAATATATGATGGTTGTCGTCTTGAAACCACGTCATTTCTTTTTCCCTGCTAACTCTCTGGCAGTGTATATGCTGAGCGAGGAGGAACCTTAACTTTCTCATTATTATATAGTTCAGGCAAAGAGTAAACAAAACCAACATGTACACAATCAGACTTCTCATCTAGCAAACACTGTAATTCTCCTTCCTTTAGCAAGACTTCTGCAATCCTATTACGTTTGTTATCTTGTAGTACCACTCGATTTTGATCTATAGATAATTTTTCCATATGAGGAACATGCTTGGCAAATGCTTCATACCGTAGCATCATCTCCTCCATCATACTTGTAAGATAGCCAGAGAAGCTTCTTACTCCTTTAATCTCTAATCCTTTTTTATTTTTTTCATAAACCTTGAAGAATGTTTTGTAGACATGTTCACTTACTGTAATGGACTTGTATCCTGGTTTTGGCATATTCGAAGTAGTACGGTACTATACGGGACAGCGATATAAGCATTATGCGAAATTTTGATTCATCATTTTAAAGAATTCTTCATCGGACATGCCTCTTTTAGCTCCCAACCATTGTTCTACGTCATTTCCAGCTAAATACCTAAGGTTAGGATTTTCATTT
>JBKOWU010000345.1:0-2683 GCA_046724555.1 Thermoproteota archaeon
GTACATATGATCAAAAAAGCGTTTCCTAACTGCGAGCTTATTGCAGGAAATGTTGCAACAAGGGAAGGTACAAACGATCTTATTAAAGCAGGAGTAGATGCTGTAAAGGTTGGCGTAGGATCAGGCTCAATTTGCATTACTAGGGTAATCACAGGATCTGGTGTTCCCCAGCTAACTGCGATTATCGAGAGTGTTAATGTTGCAAAAGAGCACGAGGTCCCTGTAATCTCCGATGGAGGCGTTAGAACCTCCGGAGATGCTACAAAAGCACTTGCAGCAGGTTCATCATCTGTAATGATTGGCAGTCTGTTTGGTGGAACTGATGAAAGTCCTGGAAAGACCATGATCAAGAATGGGAAAAAATTTAAAATGTATCGAGGGATGGCATCATTCTATGCCTCTCTTGGCAGAAGATATAGAGAAACAGGTCCACAAGTGGTAGATTCTTCTGACGACCTAAATGATTATGTTCCAGAAGGCGTTGAAGCAATGGTTCCTTATAAGGGCAGCGTAGTTGAAATCATCAGACAATTGGTTGGTGGTTTAAGATCCGGATTAAGCTATTGTGGCGCAAAAACAATTCTAGAAATGCACAAGAACGCAGAATTTATCAAAATGACTTCGGCAGGATATATGGAAAGCCAGCCTCACGATGTAGACGTGATATAGCAGATACCTATAGCTACCATGCATCTTTCTATACGATAACAGACTACATATTTATAAACAGTATTGAAAAATTGAGTTTAGAGTTATTAGAAGAACTATTTTCTAAATACTCTATTGTTCTAGCCATTATCATATAAAAAAACGAAATGATAATGCATCAGCTGTGATAGAAGAGATGATAGTAGGTCAGGACCAATCTATATAATCTACTGTAGCATATTCGTTATTATGACCTCTTGAACATGTATGTGAACTATCGGCATTTGTCGCAGATGCTTTAAAAGCAAGAGTACTTGCTTCAGGGACATAAATTCCTGGAAAGACTTCGTCGCATGTTTTACATTGTAGCATTAGCATGGGCATTTTATTATTTTAGAACTGCTATATTGTTAGGAACAGGCTGTTTCAGCAGCTTTATAACAATAAGATGTCTAATTGGCAGAACGATTAGAGGCAGCAAAACGAACAATTGACACCAATACATAATCTATATCTGGGATAAAGCAGCCCAAATGTAACGATCTTGCTTAATATAATGTAGTGTTAGAATAATAAAATGATTCTTGATTGATTTACTCAGATTTCTAAAAAGAATAATATAAATTCATAATAACATATACTAAAGAGTAAAATACCAGCATTATTGGGTAAAAACTGTCTTTCTTACATAAAAGGCGAGTATTTATTGATACTTTCGAAACATGTTACATATATCCTACTTTAACGTATATAATACAATGATATGTGATGATGTTTTTTGATACAAAACAGTTTTCCTATGAGAGAATGGCATGTTAAGCACATGGAAAAGACGGTCATAAAATTCGTAACAGGACTGTCAGAGAATGCCACTATGTGGGAGAAAAGACAGAATAAACGATATGGTAGAATAAGTAGCATTTGCAGACAAGTAGGCTACGACATAAAACAGGGTGCTACAATTGAACAAGTTCTTTTGCTTTTACAAAAAATTAGAAATGATTCCTCTTTTTCCAACCTTCAAAAAAATGATGGGTCTATGGAAAGATTAAATGAACTAGATAAACACTTTCTACCATCAAAGGAAGAAAAGAGATATTATTGGTAATATCTCCACCATTAGTATTTACATATCAAGATTCGGAGTATTTGTGAAAGCATATAGTTATATCAAGAGAGTCGCTCATTATATGATGTACGTACAGGCAATATGGATATAATAAGAAATTATGGTTCTGTTTAATCTGACTAGCGCTGTTTAATCTTGTTGAAGTTGTGTTGGTGAAATCTCTATGTATATGTTTATCTAAATATCGAATCATGGATATCGAAAAGAACATTAATTTGCAGTATCATAGCTGATGTACGATTTGAAATTATACTACGTTAATTACAATACAAATCATTTGTTGTGGAGTTATATACATAACTTAATCTAGATGGATAAGAAACTATACAGATAACAACCTATATTTTACAATCATTTTATAGCGTCTATGCATTAACATCTTAGAGACTGTAACGCTGGAGCATGTGGACTGTTGCCGCTGTCTGAGTTATCTTTCAATTTCCATTGATTAGCCTGTTCTATGCCATTAATGTCGCACGCAGATATGCTGGTATCTGTTCTGCCCGTCAGAACCGGAGACATGAGATCTCCAACAAAGTCTGTATGCCCAATTCCATAAGCATGACCAATCTCATGTTTAGCTATTGACTCTAACTTAGACGAGCCAATTGAGTTTCCAAGAGCTCTTGTAGATATGGTCATATCTACATGGGCTATAAGACCACTGGCATCAAAGCTAATGAATGCTTCTCCTGGTTGTACCAATTTGATGTTCTTTCTTGGTGCTATTGTGTGACCTCCAACAATAGTAGGAATTGCAGAACGAGCTACCTGTGGCGCTTTGGAACTTGTCTTTATATCTATATCTGCAGGTGTATTGTTATCAGTAACTTCTTGAAGTTGTATGTTGGGAAGTTTTGAATTCCATTCATCTATCGCTTGATGAACAATCTTGACAACTTGTGA
>JBKOWU010000376.1:0-4802 GCA_046724555.1 Thermoproteota archaeon
TTTTTCTCCATGTAATCTGGTACCTCATGTAATGGAATTGACTGTTCCTTTGATATGTCGTATAGTTGATTCATGTATTGGGCAACATTTTCTTGGGGTATGCCGCCACAATGAACTTCTATATGATCTTCTGCTGCCCCGGATTTGATGAAATAGTTGTTAATCTGGCATGTGAAGCTAATCAGCGAAATTCCAACCATGCTGTCTTGGCTCTACAGCTAGTTGTCTAATTGAATCAAAATTAGCTTCTCAAGCCCAACTTTGTAATTAGCTATAATGCTATAAACAGTACTGGCACCTATACCATTATGTTCAGCTATGGTATCCCGGGGAAGCCCAATAACCACTCCCTGACCACATTTCCTCGCATCTTCTCATCTTATGAACGATCGTAGAATATAGCTTAATGTTATCTTAGCTTACTTCTTGAATTTTTAAATATTGCGGAGTAGTATATTTTATACTGTATATTAGAAGTTCATGAAGGCCAAATACACGTGTGGCGGGGTCACTCACCCCCGCCGCTTTATAGTTAGCCGACATGCAGATTGTTCTGTCAAGAAGATACATCAAATTCGGGCTCAGTTTTTCCCCGACATAAGAAAATAATGAAACCGACAAGAAAAAGATAGATTATACTGGAATTATGACAGATGAGGTGTGGATACAACTCATTAGACAGAAAATGGGAATCCCAAACCCAATCAACAACTCAAATTTGTTCCAGAAATATTTCGGGGCATAGCGATTCTATATAATCAGTATAGCACTATTTATTTTAGTGAGCTTACTAATAAAAAAGAAAATATGATTAACTTAAAAATACTATGTCAGATAATTGTTTTCTGCGATCAGACGCTTTGAATACCGTTGAAAAATATAAGGCTAATTTAAGGACATTCATGTCGAATTACGATGAAATAAAAAGCGAGCACAGAGGAGAATTTATTGCTATAATTGGTGGAGGAGACATCATTGGAGATACTAGTCATGAAGCCTTGTTAGAAAAAATCCGACGAAAAGTTGAAGGCAAAGATATAGATTCTGTATTTCAAACCTACATATCAAAAACCGATGATATAATATGGTGATGACATACTTATTGGTTAGATTCTGTAACCTGTATTATTTACAGCAATATGTCTTCACAAAACAATCAAGGTATAATGAAACTCAATTGGTTCTAAGGCAGCATCTAACATAGTAAAGAATGCTTCTTATAGAGTTTGTATTCTTCTGCATGCAATTATTCCTTCTTTAGTAATGTAGAATTTACCTGTTTGTAAATCAACCCTTATGTATCGCGATTCATTTGCGAATCTAAGTCTTTGATTTGATATATCTGCAGTTAGACCGAATCCGCCATTACTATGCTTTGTATATGTCCCGTATGCTAAATCCATGACTAAGAATTTCTTCATCATTAAGTCCTTTGTTTTTAGACAGATCTGCATACTTTTTAGAAAGCTCATCCATCAATGAATCCATCTATAGATGATTTTGTAGATAAGATAAAAGCACAGGTACCATCCCAAAGTAGAAATCTATCCTCATCTAAACAAATACATTTTCTAATATGCGAAACATGTTTTTGGTGTGCTTCGTTAGTATCTCAAGTACCTAATCATGCAACAATTTTGAATTGGCATACTTGCAAAGAGAAAAGAATACGCTCCTACATGCTAGTTTAAGCTAGGATCTCAGACGGTATTGTACATAAAAGTCTAGGTTTGATCACAGGGTGGAATTCGTAAGCTGTTAAGGCATCCGCTTAGCCAAAGATATTCGCTTATTGTTTTCGGCATTTAATGCCCTTCAATACCACTTAATGCCACTATTTATATACTATGGTCGCTAGTGCACAAATAGAGAATCAATTGTCATCAGCTGCAGCCGTAGATAATACAAAGAAAGATGAACATCACCATGAATTCGCATTAATGACCGCAGCTCATATTTTGATGCGTCTAACACAAGAAGGTAAAACTATCGAGGAAATAGCAAGGTATGATTTTGATAATAACATGGAACTAGTAACTGTCTGGACTGATTACATGATTGCAGTAAATTGGATGTATAAGGATTCAAATAACGGTAGTAGAAGATGGATAGCCACATATAATGGAAAGAAATGGATAGACAAATACTATGAGATAAGAAATCGTTAACACAAAGGTGAGAAGACATAGATGTCTGCACATGCATATATGACTATATTCAGATATCTCATACGACATGAAATACATGCGATCGATTTATATACGATTATTGGCAAATTTTGCAATGAATGTCAACACAGGGAAAATCTTTGATTAATTATGATTCCTCAAATTTAATTGCTAAAACACCTGATCACATTAAATCATCATCACCAATATTCATTTTATGTGACTCATGTTATTGGTGTGCAACTTATTTTGATAAGACCAGAACGCCAGTGGATAACATATGCCTTCAGTGTGGCGCAAATAATAACGAACTAACAAGCTTTCCTATCATGTCAAATGAAGCATTTACTTTTGATTATAATGACAAACGTGGAGTAGAACTGGAGTTTAAGGCTAGACTAAAGGGTAAGTAGGATATTATCTGTATTGCTATGGTAATTTAGAAACATCAAATGTTGCAGCAAATGGGACTTACTTTTGATTATCGACCAATGTTGTGATTATGCTCTCCTGTATTGTCGCAGCAGTTAATCAATTTATTCTTGCGCTATTTTAATATGCCAATTTGTTTGTATAAACAAGGCTTTATTGACTTGTCATTGATTTTTACAGGCTGTAAAATGCCATGCTGCTTCAAGCGCCAGGAAGACAGTTGCAAATCCAACAGCTATGTATGCAATATTTTAATATATCCTGTATACTTTATTGATAGATATAATGTTGTCTACACATATCGTAAATATCTGACAGATTATAATTATTTTACTTAACAGATGATAACAAATAGCACAAAAATAAACTCTAACTACTACAGTACTACGTGGTAAAATATAAGAATATACTATCAATAATATACAGTATCTATATAGTATATTGTCATCTAAATTCTTCATGTTACCAAGAGTGATAAAGAAGCAATTCTGGGAGACATTACTATTCTAGCCTTCCTTCTGTCAATGGTCTTGTTGGGACTTGCTCTCTTCTTAGTTTGAGCTTATTGAATATATCTGCAGACTGCTGGGTTTCATCCTCTTCTGTTATCTCTATTCCTATATCATTCTTAATTACATCTCTTCCTTCTCTTACTCCACTAAGTATTACTTGTGCATTTTGATAGTCTAAGAATCTTAGATCTTTTGATAGCGGAATATAGATATCATTATCACCAAATTCATTTAGTAACTCTTCTAGATACATTGGTATTTCCTCTGTACTTGGATAACTGCCGCCATCGGTTATTGAAGGTGCTGCTGGCTTTCTTGGATTGATAACTGAAACAATATAGCTTGCTTCTTTTTCTATACCTAATTCTTGCTGAGCTTCTCCTGGTTCTTTTGGCATCTCAAGGATATATGCGAGCTCAGCATGATTTCCATGCTTCACAATCGCATACTTTCCTTCTCCAACTGGTCTTGCAGCGTCACCTTTCTTAGATTCATCTGATAAAAGTTCTTTTGTAAGCTCATCAGCATTTTTAAAAATACCACCCACTCTGGCCCAATGTCTTTCAGATGTGACCTATGGAGTATTTTAATAGGTCTAACAACCGAACTTTTTGAAGGAGTTATACATGAATAACTAGCACTAAAGGATAATCGTCAAAGTTTGAATTGTAATCCCAAATCTCCTATGTATTATACATTATCTTACGACATGACTGGATTCTTGTGAGTTAGCCTCATCTCTTTCGTTTTAGCTTTCGTGGCTCTTATCTTATTTTGCGTTTTTCATTTGGGGAGCCATCTTTAGATAAGATAAGAGTTTATAATCTTAAAACGCTGATTATGACATATCTTATGTTAGGCATTTCATTATTAATATCCACACTAATAGCCATCTCTCTAATCATTATAGCAATAGATCCAGGTCAACAACATAACGCATATGCACAGACTAGTCAAAACACAAGCTCCATGCAAAAAGAATTTCCTGTTACGCCCGGTTCACATCCACATGATGTTGCACCTACTAAAAATGGAGAGACTGTCTGGTATACCGCTCAAGCGTCAGGCAAAGTAGGACGATTAGATTCAAGCACTGGTAAGATACATGAGATAGCACTTGGTCAGGGCTCTGCACCTCATGGTGTCATTATTGGTCCAGATGGCTCTCCTTGGATTACAGATGGTGGATTAAATGCCATACTCCGTGTCGATCCGGTAAGTGAAAAAGTGCAGGTTTTTCAGCTACCTCGAAACAGTGGCTATGCTAACCTGAACACAGCTACATTCGATCATCATGGTATACTGTGGTTTACTGGCCAGAGCGGTATTTATGGTCGCCTCGATACATCTTCTTGGAAGATACAAGTATTCAAAGCTCCTCGTGGGCCTGGGCCATATGGTATTACAACAACTCCCAATGGCGATGTTTACTATGCTTCGTTGGCTGGAAGCTATATTGGCCATATCAACATAACAACAGGAGATGTCACGGTATTAGACCCTCCAACACAAGACCAAGGAGCACGACGTATATGGTCTGATACTCATAAACGACTATGGATTAGTGAGTGGAATGCAGGAAAGCTAGCTTTGTATGATCCTGCTACAGACAAGTGGCAAGAATGGCGGATTCCAGGTTCTAATCCTATGCCATATGCTATATACGTAGATGATCATGATATAGTGTGGT
>JBKOWU010000128.1:0-2477 GCA_046724555.1 Thermoproteota archaeon
TACTATAAGCCACACTAAAGAGATAATAATAATAACACCAAGCAGCACACTGAGAACAATTCCAAATTCATTCTCTGTTTCAAGAATCGCAAAGAATGACGGATGACGTAGTAAGAATACTGAGAGCCCTATTGCAATAGGAGCCATAATAATAGCAGAAATACTAACTCCTAAGAGTGTTTTTCTTATATGGAATATTTGTTCAATAAAGGTCTCGATTATACTCAATATATTGTATCGATTAGAAGTGGAAGTGGAAACAGAGGAAGGAGACGTATTGGATTCTCGTTCTTTACTGTAATCATTATTATTATTATTATGATTATCACTGTGATCTAACATACTATTAGGTACACTCTTGTATTATTTCCTGTCATTTTGCCTTATATATGAAATGATTAACACGGTTAATGCAGGTTTATTAAGCAAATGCAAGAAACATATGCCAATGCTGCTACTTGATAATACAAATAATATTAGCTACCACCATCATTCTTCATATCAGAGCTTTCAATTCTGATAACAATAACGCGAAACTGACAAATAACCATAAATGTGAGAGTGATTTGTATTTATTTACACTTGATATTCAATCTATGATGTAATAGGTAAGTCAAATGTATGAAATATGTTACATTATTATTTTCACAAGTGCTATTAAATGATACAGCTGACTAGACCTTATCAATATCATGTCGTCCTTCTCTACTCCTAAAGAAGTTTGGTGCTTTGCTTGCAACTCTATAAAGATAACCTGTCTTCATGATTGTTGTCCAGAACACTGTACTATGTGCGATAGGATAAAAGCTATATTTTTGAGAACCAATGAAGTACAATGATAATTTTCGTCATTCGCTAAATGTAAAGAGTTACTAGACTTTCTGCTGCGAATAACCTATACAGAACAGTATGTATGGCTATCATCCGTCGAGAGAATAATAACAGTAGTATACATACGTATCCAAACCATGAGATAGTAAATAGAAAAAGCTGTAATTTTTTATATATAGCCATATAAGCAATAGAAGGGTAAGACTATAGAATGAGCAATACTAATGCCTCGGAAGAAAATGTAGAATCCCCATCTTCTTACGGAAATGAAGCTTATAAACAACATAGAATACAAGAGAAAAAGAAACAGCGCAGACTAGAAGACGACCATTCTTCAGAACCAAATGACGTTAAATGGCCTGCTACATAATGCCGTGTCGTACTTTACAATATGCCTGAGCAGGGAATAAGTGATAATGCTCGTGTTTATGTATTTCCATACTTCAAGTTCAATAGGTAAAATTTCGCCACTCAATTATTCTATAAGGACATGGAATAGCGTAAAGTAGAAATACATAAAGTTAGCGTACGAATAATTCATGGTTTACAAGTATATTGACATAGTAGGAACCTCAAACACAAACATTACTGATGCGGTTAACAATGCATTTCGTGAAGCTTCAAGGACAGTCAAGAATATAAAATGGGGAGAAATGGGTCGTGTAACATTTAGAGTAGAAGAAGGAGAGATGGTAGAATATCAAGCAGAAGTTAGAATTGGCTTTGAAGTTCAAAGAGATAAAGAACGGTAGTTACGATTATTTCACTATACTTGAATTATAGATACCGTATAGTAACCAGACCTTTTAGTATACTTAATAGCTGGGGATAGACAAATAAAATTGCTTAAAGTTGACACTCTCGGATACCGAAAGCAATGACGTAGCAAGTGGACTAAATATAGAGAATTACAAGTCTTGTCAAATTTGGTTGGAAGGATATAATTCACTATCTACAAAAAAGGCTTACAAGCTTCATCTTTCATTATTCTGCAGATATCACAATATTGATCCTGATTCTCTAGTTCAGCTAAAGCTAGAACAAATAAAGGACATGATTATCAACTATATAATACATCTAAAAAAAGTAGCCAAACAAAGCTCTGGCAAGGCTAGACCCGGGGAGTTATCTGTAAATTCTGTTAAGATATATTTGAAAGGCGTCCAATCTTTTCTTGAATCTAATGATTTAGTACTAAGCTGGAAAAGGATAGCCAAATATTGTCCAGAACAAGTTACCAACAATATTTATAACAACTCCGTTGCTGTGAAGATTGATCCTATAATAATATGTCAGGTTCAATAATGCATCATATTTGAAAAAATGGAATGTATATGCTACTAGAAGGATATTAGATCCCGCGATACCCATTATAGCTAAAGAATGCAGCGTTGTCTTAAACAATAAAGCAAGACCACCGACAAGAAGCGAGCTTTTGGCTGGAGTGCGCAATAAAGATGCGATTCTCTGTACATTGTCAGATAAAATAGATCAAAAGAGCATGGATGCAGCTGGGTCTTCACTTAAAGTTATTAGCTCCTACAGCACAGGAGTTGATCATATAGATATCAATGAAGCAACCAAAAGGGGTATTCATGTAACAACAACTGGCGATATACTTACTGAGGCAGTGGCTGACCTTACCT
>JBKOWU010000205.1:0-10220 GCA_046724555.1 Thermoproteota archaeon
GAAGATAAGCGAGAGGCCTTTATTACTGGCTATTTTTCAATCTTTCTTGCTTTAGGATTAGGGCAATTTATTAGTACAATGATCACCTCCGGCGGTACAAAGCAAGCATATGATCTGATAAATATCATATCTTTTGTGTCAATCTATTCATGGGTTGTTTCGTATTGGATTGTATATCACCGGCTGACTTCGATATCGCCATATAGAAATACTGCAATTTTTTTCTTCGACATCGCTTCATTTACAATCCTTCTTTTTATTTTACTAATATCGTTTCACATAGCTGGTGATTTTAATAGGTTTCTCGAATTTATTCTATCCTTTGCTATAATACACATTATTGGAGGAGCCATAGCATACATCACGTCAATCAAACAAGAGCAGATTAAAAAAAACAAACTCATCAAATATTCCGTACTGCATTTTGGTTGGGCTAGTGCTTTTTTGGGTACGATGGCGGTTCTCATTCTATTTTACCAGTCACAACCAACAATAAAGGCTATACCACCACCACCTGCACTGTATTATTTTGTCTTGGCCATCATCTTCATATTTACAATCATCAGGTTTGTAATATTCAGAAGTGGAAAAATCGATCAATCATTAGTATTAGAAAGACGTCCTGTGGACAAGGTCGGCTTAGACTATAACGATGTTGCCAAGCATTATTATACACAGTCTATAAATAAAATTTTAAGAGAGAAACAACTTTGCGAAAACGGTCAGAAAAACAAAGATGATTGGTACTGGTATCATATACGGGTCAGAAATGTGCATAGCACCAAGCCCGCAATTAATTGTTTAGTCCATTTAGAAAAGTGGTATAGAATCATAGGTTACGAGAAGGACGATTTCAAAAAAGTAAAAGATACCATAGATTATCTTTATGATGTAGAATTTAAGTGGGTGGGTGTTTCCGATAAGGAAGTAGTAATAGAGCCCAATGAATATAGAGATTTTGATGGCTTGTGTGTATACAAGCATACTTGTGTTACACAAAATGATATGGAAGTCAGTAGCAATAAAATAACAATAAAAGTGATCCTAGGCATAAATCAACGAAGGGTAGATAATGATAACGTTCGTCAAGCATACCTTGTAAAGAAAGCCGGTGATTATGAGATGACGTTCAGAATCTATTCATTAAACATGAGATATGAGAAAGAGTCATTTATTCTACATTTTCCAGATAGTAATAATATAGATAAGATCATATTCCATAAGAAAGATATCCTACATAAAGACACTATATTAACTCACAAGCGTCATGAACAACAACCTCTGGTATGTACAAGATGCCGTCAATTAAAGCAAAACGTAGTTCTAAATGACAACTAAAATACTGACCGTTGCTCAAATTGTACATATTGTATAGTCTTCATATCATCTTTGGTGGAAACGGTCTGTCTTGGTTGCGTTAATCAGCAGTAGCTGTGAGTTCCTGATTTTCTTTGTATTCGGATAACATTTTGTTAAACAGCAACTGTTTACTGGACAGAGTTATTATTACAAGGACTCTTGACGCCCACCTGACAGATTCCCATTTGTTTGACAGTGGTATCATTACCTGTGCTGTTGCTACTACCAGGCGTAGAATTAGAAGAAGACTCGGCAGTTGCCATTGTAGCTAACATAGACAATGAAAGTAGGCTTAATCCAATGACTGAAAGCGAAACCATTAGTATGGAGTTATTATTATTATTATTATTATTACTCCTGCTAGGTGTGTGAGCCATTATTTGATATATAATAAGGCATTGTTAGCAATAAACAATTCAATCATTTCATAGTGAAAGTTTTTACTATCTTTGCGCTGTCATTTTAGTTATAGAAGATGACATTAAAGGCAGCGGGACTTCTTCCTTAAGGTAAAGTCCATATTACACAAGTTTGAGCTACTTTTATCATCATTTATAGGACTGAAAAATAAACTAAAGCGGCTGCCTAGCTTTTACCTTATTTTAAATGTATACATGCATTGCAAAGGTATGTACTGTACACTATATTTTTATCAACTTAGTATGCGCAGTTAAATAGCAGAAGTGAAGTTATAAGCAAATGGGAAATAATGTTGATGGTAACGGTAATGGTGGTAATAGCAATAGACAAATCCAGACGAATTATTGGATTTGGTTCATAGGATATATGGGCATTGGATTAGCTATATCATTTGTAGTGCCATTTCCAATATCATTAGTTATGGCTTTGCTTGTCTACTTTGGACTTAACGCAGTTAGAATGCATATTGTATTAAAGAGACAAGGAATGCCAGGTGGAATTAAAGGCCTGTATAAATCCATGACCTCATCATTAAGTGGTAGCTGGAACAACAATAACGCTGGCGCAGGAATGGGATACTCTCCAATTAAATACTATTGTATGAATTGTGGGTATGAACATAAAGAAAGTGCATGTCCAAAATGTGGGTCAAAAGCTGTAAGAATAGGATAATAAGAGTAGCAATAAAGCAATAACACAATTAGCGACGGATTAGAATACTAAATGTGTTACTGTTTGTTTATGACAACAACTTACCAAATAGTTTCTGAAAAGATACACAAACTTACAGATATGGCCAAACGTTGGTTAACTGATGACATTACACATTAAGACGACGATCTTTTAATTGACCTGAGTAATTCTTCCATAGTTGATGGTTCTGAATGAGCATTACTAACATACAATGAAGCATACATGTTACAAAATGACAGCCTTTCTTTGGTCTCTAATCCAGCAAGGTATCCTACAATGTCCGCAGATTCCCATGAATCTCCAGCTCCTGTCATGGTCTTTGCTTCACATTTAACAGAAGGACTGAATACACTTTCATTACCATCAGACCATGCTGAGCCAATCTTTGTATGCAAATCGACATTTCTAATCCCAGTTTTCCTTGCAATTATTTTGGCCGCAGACCTTACGTCATCATTGTTATAACTTGCTTCATGCAACAAAATACCACAACCAATAGCCTTGGCAAGCCAGTTGCACTCATTTTCATTTATACTTAAAATATCAAGTATTCCCGCAATTTCTTTTAGACAATCTCTGAACTCCTCATTCCTCGTTTTGATATCTGCAGGAGCAAGAAAGTGAAGAGCCTTAGGCGACATTTTAAAAGCATATTCTGCTAATTGACTTCCATTTAAGTTGGTTGCCCAATTAACTACAGCAACTGCATTAGCATTAGCTAGGATATCTAAATATTGTTGACAAGAGATTCTTTCAGGACCAAAATTTGAGTTATCGCCGACATCGGATAATAATACATTTACTTTATGACCTTCTTCATTAGGAAACTCTATTGCAGTTGTGAGTCCATGTCTTCCATTAGCAATACACAATGTTACTCTATTTTCAAATTGTGAGAATATTTTTCTCAAGATAGCTGAACCAGTTTGATCCGCAATTGTAAATAAAGTAACATTTAGTCCGAGTTTTGCAAGGCAGTAGGTAATATTTATGGCGTTTCCGCCCTTAATGTCGGCCATGGAAGTTATGCTGCTAACAATACTACTAGCTTCAAAATTTGTTTTCTCAAATAAAGTATTGAGCAATTCGTCTATTGATTTTAGTCTAATGATTTGATCTATGGCGAAATCATGCATTACAACAATAGAAGAATTAGAAGGAATCAGAACCGATTTTTCCAACATCCCAGGAACAAAAATTATTAAGCCTTAAAATAGATATAGTTTCGCTTTATTAAATGGAGATATAATTGCTGCCAAACTAATAGAGAGTTGAATGCATAAAGCTGACCTTAGTCTATAAAATGTTAGGAATCAAAAGTTGAAAGCCTTGGCATAAATACTCGTCTCTCTATAGTAGTATGCTTAATCTAGACTGCCAAAGCCAGAGCGCATTTGCAATAATATTTTTTCTATTATATCTTTATTTCTATCTGCATGAGCTGGCGACTCTACGTCTATCCATTCTATGTTCTCACCAATATCATATGAAAAAAGTTTCTCTATATTTGTAACTTGATTCAATATATTTTGGTAGTAGCAAATAATTTGACAAGCCAAGTTTCGATAGGGATAAAACTAACTCAGGTTATAATCACACTAGATAAAAGATGTCCAGTGATATAGTAACGCTTCAGCGCAACACAGCACAGCGGTCACAAAATAATCGTAATCATGGTGCTGAGAATAATCAACCTATCAGCTTCTATAGGATGCATACTGCAGCGATAGAACGTGCAAACTACCTACTTGAGTCAGGACATTTTAGTGATAGAGAGGTCGCTTATTTTGCAAAGCTTCCGCTATCAGTGATAGAATCAGAAAAGGCCAGGATTGCAGAACGAGATGTATCAAGGCGTAGATATCATCGTACTGGAGATTTACCTGAAGACGAATACAGACAGATAGCACACTTGCATTGCTTCTAAAATTCTTACCAAGATATTCATCAATACTGCTATTTTTCTTTGTAGCTATTTCTGCTGCTTGACTGAACGAAATGTCTGCTAATTGTACTGCGTTTGGAGTATTTTGTGCTATCCAGATTTGTTCTTGACTGTGTTTTTTGATTTTATGACACATCTCAAGGTACGTCAATAAGAAATAGTCTACAGGTATAGCAATCTGTGTTCCATGTCTTAAGAATACTTGCTGTATAAACTGCATGGTTTGCTCTATTACTTCAGAGTCTACGGTAGTCTTTAGCATCAGCCTTGCTACGATATCGGAAGCTGCCAGAAATTTAGCTCAAAAATTAGGCATAAATTCGACTGAAAATTTTAGAAGATTTATTCAATAAAACACTGCAAAGCGTAGTAAACAGAGTAGCAGCAGGAGAGATTGTCACTAGTAACAACACCCCTGCTGATGAAAACAACACTTCTGCTACCTTCAGTTACATTGACAGAATTGCTACCTTGAAACGATTCATGCAAAAAAATCTATTGGTTTGTCAATTAAGCAGTTGACGGCTAAGGTAGCTCATGACCTAATTTAATAGATTCTCTTATACTATCTACTTCTATGTCATCGCTTCTTGTTATCAGTCTTGAAAATCTAGGGTGTGCTTCTTTTCCTAGGAGTATTGCTTCTTTTCCCTTTCTTAGGAATGCCAATGTCAATCCATTATCTGTAAGGTTCTGAGCAAATTCTTTTGCTGTTTTTAATTTATCAAATAATCCTGGTCTGTTTTCATCTACGTTTTCAGTTTCTATAAATGTGGGGTGTATGAAATCAACGCTAATCTTTTCTTTTTCATTATCAATGTCAACCTTAATTACAGGCTCTCCTTCCATATCAATACTGATTTTACCTCCTGTTGCTGTTTTTAGCGATTTAGCGAGCAAGTCTAGTAGTAGTATTTGCTCAGTATTGTGATCATGCTTATTATTTCTCACAGTGGAATCTATATATCATTAATATTATTATGTTTCTCGGTTCATACGAATCTCTGGGATTATACAATGAAGAGATTTTACCAGCTATAGTGTAGTTAGTGAGAAAAGTGAGTTGAACAGAAGATACTAGATATATTCAGCAATTTTTCACCATGACTAGCAATACTCAGAGTTTTAGATTTTTACTCTTTTATTCCTAAATAGGTAGCTTATATCATTATGCATATTGAAAATAACAATCGTGATATTGACAATTACAATAACTCCGACAATAACTTCTGTGTTAGCATTATCTCCAAGTCTTTCATCTACATCTTCTATTAATTCTTCGCCACAGAAAGAACTAGACAATTCTAAATCGACATTTAAAATAACTGACAAGTTAAAGAGTCTAATAAATGGTATTGTAGCTAATAATAGAAGCAATGCCGCAGTTGTCGTAGGGCTTGTTGATCCGAATGGAACTTTAAAATGAGATAAATCGTGTCCTAATATCCAGAACACTTTCAAAGAAACTCAAAATACAAATACGGACAGAGTATTGACTATTCTCTTTGGCCCAGAAAGTAGGTTTGTAGAAATTAGAGGCAACACAGGGATAGCTGCAACACAGGGATAGCTGCTTATAGAAACTCCCAATGAATGAACTAAACATCGGCGTTCATAACTTAGAAGCCTTCCTTTATTCTTTTTTCCTTCTATATGTCAATATAGCTTCTTTTCAGTCCTAGTTGTAGTTGCAGTTTATTATCTGCTTCAAACGACCTACAGATATTATGAACAAAGAGATAAGCCTAAGTAAGTGAAGAAAATGTGGATGTAATTGTCATGATCATATGGTTAGAAATTAAAAGGAACAGCAAAGTTAGTAGAAGGAGCTGGACTAGATACATGGCTGTGATTTACCATCTTTGGTAACATAAACATGGACATTAACAGCTTTAGGAATTTTTCTGTGATTCATTCATGGTGCAATACTATACAGAATGCATTTGAGATAGTATTTTTTCCACAATATCTTTATTTCTATCTAAATATGCAGGAGATTGTGCATCTATCCATTCTATGTCACCAATATCATAGGAAAATAGATTTTCAATCTTAGGAATTTTACTTAATATGTCACGGGACAGATCAAATGATATATTGACGTTATTAGTAGGTTTAGCATAAGATAAATTAAAGTTAGCAAATCCTTCGTTTAATCTTTCGTGTAAATATTGAAAAATCCTCTTGCTAAATAGGTATATGCCAAGCGCCTCTGGTTGTTCGAGTTTTACCATCTCCTTTTCCATAAACTCTTTGATTTGGGAGTCATCTAAAATAACTCGAGCTGTTTCCTCGCGTCGCCGCTTTCTGACTACAACTATACTAATGGCTTCTTTTTCTCCACTTTTCATATTTTTTACCTGATGATATCTTTGTATCATTTGTTCTATATTTAGTGCGCAGAGGTTATCTGCAAACCATACTAAGAAGCATTCGTCGTGTCTAACATATTTTTCAATCTTTAATAATGAGCCGCCAGTTCCATTCTTTTTATCTTCGACAAATATTATAGGCTTACCCAAGATAGATTGTTTTCCTTCAAAATAATTAATTATCTGTTTGCCAAACCTATCGAAGTTACATATTATGATTATTTCACTAATTTGGGAAAACTGCGCTATGTATCTCACAAGATAATCTATTATAGGCCTTCCATCCAATGGAAACATGGCCTTGGGAACATAGTCGGTAAATGGTCTCGCTCTACTTCCACTTCCTCCTGCCAACAAAATTATCTTCAAACTTATTTACCTTCTGTTTATGTGCTGAATAAATGTAAAGAAGATTGTCATTAATAGCATATATTATCAGATCTATATGTTTACTATCTGTATCGTTTCCATACTAAAGGATGCCTGACTAAATATAAAATAGACTAATGGAATTACTCCATCTTATAGCGCTTTTGAAGCCTATTTTTTCCCTTTCTAAGAAAATCTGCTATGTTAAAGGTTAAAAAGGTTCAATATCGTAAAAAATTTTGATTTAAATTCATGGATTGCTGTCATATTCTGGAATAAAGTTTTGGAAAATCTATTTCGCTATTTTTGTTTTCTAATCTTCGTTGCTGTATAGTTTCCCATTTTTGCGTGTATGTTTTAGTGACATCCTCTACCTTATCTGCAGTAAAGGCCAACACATACTGGTATTCTTTTCTCCAATTTTCTTCATAATAGTGTGGATGATTTAGCGAGATTGGATAATCTAATGTGGGATCTACATGGACCCATTGCGCATCTTCTGAGGGGGAAGAAGTAAGCATAGCTTCATTCCAGCAATGGTCAAGGAAGTCATGTACAATTCTTATTTTTATCCCTAAACTACTTAATATACCTCCAAAAAGCATAGACCATTCGCTACACCTTCCAGTTTTAGTTTCAGCAATCTTTAGAATTTCGGCATATCTAGGAAAAGCATGTTCGCATTTACAAATGCTGCAGACAAAGACTTCTACTTTACGCATCTTCCATGAGTCACCTATTATTATTTTTTTAACTTGCATTATTGGCGTTGCTATTACTACTGACCTATTACCAGTACTAGTACTATCAACAACATCATTATAACTATTGCTTCTGTTAATACACACCTCACATATAGGATCTTTTGGAGTCCATTTCATAAACTCATTTTTGAACCATTTCAATAATGGTATAATATTGCTATCTTCTTCTTTTGTTGCTGTTTTCAAAACAATGTCTTGTGGTATTAACGATCTAACTTTATTCAGGATCTCTGGATTTTCATACTGTTGTGTGACTCTTTTATAAAGCAAAAAAGTGTCTTTCAATGGATCAGAAGGCTGTCCGAATAGAGAGCTCCAGTCTAGCATTATAGTATATATTATAAGTACAATTGTTATTATGTCATTCTTGGAAAAGAGTGATATTTCATATCATTTTTGCAATTACCAGACTTAACATCATATAACCACGTCCAATCACTTCTAGCTAGCCTTGATTCTTTATATTAAAATGCAAAAAATGAATGGCTTGAAATTATATAGAGAAATCAAAAAGATAGATAATAAAGTTAAGGTATGTTTTCTAACAGTAAGTGAATTTAACTATGGAGCATTTAAAGATGTACTCAGTGATTTAGAGTAAAATCAATTTATTCAAAAACCAATTGCAAATGAAGAGCTAATAAAAATAGTAAATGAATTATAAGTTCGACTTAGACCATAACATATTGGTATAAACCTAGAAATCACGTAGAAATTATTATTATTGGGTTTGGTTGGCCGCTTATTTGGTCATTGGATTAGCTATTTCATTTGTAGTGCCATTTCCAATATCATTTGTTATAGCTTTGCTTGTCTACTTCGCGCTTAACGCAGTGGAATAGTAGTATTATATTCCCACAACGTACATATAGGAAATACCCTAAAACCTTTTTAAATTTGATAAGCAACAAAATGAGGCTTGGAATTGCAATGATGCTATTAGCATCATTAAGCGCAGCCCTTTTGACGATTCCTTCAAAAGTTGCAGTAGCCCAGACACCCGCACAAAACCAGACAATGCCCGGTAATCAAACAGGAGCAGCAGGTAACCAAACAATGCCAGGTAACACGACAAAAGTTACAAGAGTTGTGATACCAATAGATCTAAGTCAATTAAGAGATCAGGTAAGGTCACAACATCCATTGCTTGCTGCAATAGCTGATAAGATACAAACTATGGATGCTAAAGATACTCTAAAGTATACTATAGGTGTAGATATTGTAGCTAACATGTTAAAATTGCATGCTAGGCAGCTACTAATGATGAATCAAACAGGAGCAGCAGGTAACCAAACAATATCAGGTAATCAGACTGCTCTTCCATAATACAATAAGGAATAATCGAATCAGATAAGACGAGCGTCCTAATATCCCCAAATCTCTTTTTTGTGCATATAATAATTTCCTGATCGAAGGAAATTAAATGAAAAATAATTGTTAAACATTGAATGCATAATAAGTCAGGTGATCAATTCTCTGCCATCTGTAATGAAGTACCTCAGATTAACACAGATGCTACAGGAAGAATTAGACTAGTTGTAAACTCTCAACAAGATGCCTTAGACTATCAGATATCTCTTTCAAATTTAAATGGTATAGTCACCGGGGCTCATATACATAGTGGCGGCTTGTATGTAGAATGCATATAGTGTTAAAGAGACAGGGAATGCCAGGTGGAATAAAAGACATGTATAAATCCGTAAGTTCATCATTAAGCACAGGATGGAATAATACTGGTGGCGCCTTGGGACACTCTCAGATAAAATTCTATTGTATGAATTGCGGTTACGAACATAAAGAAAGCGCATGTCCAAAATGTGACTCAAAAGCTGTAAGAGTAGGATAATAATAGTAGCAATAAGCGATAACACAATTGGCAACTGCTTAGAAAACT
The DNA here is from genome assembly GCA_046724555.1 of Thermoproteota archaeon. GTDB lineage: Archaea > Thermoproteota > Nitrososphaeria > Nitrososphaerales > Nitrososphaeraceae > JAFAQB01. The sequence goes on from JBKOWU010000205.1 coordinate 9,817, forward strand.
AATGTATTACTGTTTGTTTATGATAACAAATTAGAGTATTGATTCTAATTTCTAAAACTGGAAATAATTACCGCTCTGATAGCACATCATGTGATAAAAGTCTCCACGAGGACAAAAACCATTTGAAGTTTTCTCTATATCTAGACCTTGCGAGGTAGGACCAAATTTTATGCTTATACAATCATTTTCCAATACAATCAAAATCATGCTATGTCAAGTCTTATTTTGAAACAATTAAAGGCTTGTTTTCATCAGCTCTTTCTCCTCTTTTATAGGACTTCGCAAGCACATTTTGTTCGAAAATAGGCAATGTCTTTGAAATGCTATCTAGATACATCTGTACATGTGGTTCTGCAATCCACATCCTTTCGTTTTCAAACAGGTGTCCGTATCTCTGTGAGCTA
>JBKOWU010000179.1:0-5196 GCA_046724555.1 Thermoproteota archaeon
AGTGCCAATCCCTCTTTGTCTTATAAGCATACCGAGCCCAAATAACAATAGTCCATGACCTAAGTCAGCAAACATTAGACCATAAAAGAGAGGCCATACAAATGCTATGATAGGAGTAGGATCGACTTCGTCATATCTTGGCGTCCCTTGAGTCTCGGTTATGACTTCAAACGTACGTGTATACGACTTGTTTGTAAGAAGAGTAGGCAATACTTGGCTAGTTTCATCATGTTCATCGACATTCGCATCCTCAATCAACGAAATATAATCACGAGTCAGATCCTTGAATTTTTTTTCCATTTGTGTGGGTATATATCCTTGGATCATCGCAAAATTTTTTGTCCCGGCTGGCTTTCGAGTAACTTCTAGGACATCCTTAGCTACTTTTGCGGCTTCATGCAGGGAGAGAATTTTAGTTAATGTTGCAGATGATTTTATTATCTTATGTATATTTTTAGTATTCTCTGTAGCTTTTATTTGAAGCTCTTTAACCTTTGACTTAGCTTGACCATAAGCGGCACTTGGGTTTTGGGGCATATCTGTTGGAATTAGGAGTGGATGAACGCCAAAACTTCTCAGAACCTTAATTACTCTTTCTGAATCCTCAGATGAGCTGAATACAACCATTGAAGATTTTTGCTCATCAAGTTTATTGATATACAGCGGAAGATCACCAAGACTCTTTTGTATCTCCTCTCTATCTTTTGAATCGACAATAAAAATATCTGAATAGAATCTCTTGAGCTGTCTGAAAGATGATAAATCTAGATTGATAATTGCCGCCATCTTAAGAGCGGCCTCGATAGTACTATACTCTTCGAGTGACTTGGAAAGCTTGTTTTGTTCTAACAAAATCTTTTTTGGTTCATATAACAAGGTTTTACTCTTTTCTTCCAAATTGGCTATGAAATCCTGAATATTGTCAATAGCATAATCTGTCTTACCTTTTGGAGCACCCTTGAACATTGTAGCCATAACACCTGTTTCCAGCGGAATTCCTAATGCCCTGACTACCTCATCGGTATCTTGGAATAACTTTTGAGCTCTCAGAAGAAGATCGTCAAGATAAGGGTTAGGGTGCTCTGAAGAAGAAGTACTTGGAAGAAGATGAAGCCACTCTAGTTCTGCTAATCGACTTATTGCCTCCTGAGTCTCCATTCTAGGAAGGATTATAGTAGCTTTCATAAGTTTGGCCTGTCCCATCTTCAGTCCGTTTTAAGTGTAAATTTCAATCTCTTTAAAATCTTTCCATTTCTGTTTCGAATCAAGCAAAAATAAAATAAAATAAATTGGCTCTTATATCATACCATGTAGCATGAAATCCATTTGAACTTCTAGACTAGAAATAGAGGCTTTAATGTCTAGAATTTTATTTTACCTTGGTTCTTGCATATTTACATGCGTATCCAGTTAAAGATTAGATCAAACCTTTTCTATTCCTAAACTAGGATTATTACTGACCTAGGATTATGAACATCATGACTATACCATAGATTGCAATAGATTCTACCATACCTACGAAAATAAATACCCTAGACTGCATTTTGGGATTATCACTAATTGCAGCTAGACCAGCGGCGCCCACAAAGCCAAGTCCTATACCAGCCCCAGCCCCTGCCAGACCAAAGGCCAAACCTGCACCAATAAGTTTTGATCCCCCGGCATCTGAGCCAGTGGAAGGAGTCTGTGCAAAAGCTGCTGATCCCATCGTTATCAGATATATTGAAGTAAATGATATGATAATGGCCAAAGTTAAAATCACATCCCGTGCTTCCCTTTTCATATAAATGGTTCGAGCATAAATGCCATATTTAATTATAACTAATGAGTCGTTAAAGCAATAACATAAGAGTAGTACTTTTTGTGAAATAATAACAACCCATGGGTGAATGGATAGATATGTGTTGCGTGGGTAATAAGGAAAATGTAGAAATTTTATAATAATAAAAAATGGTCTTTAGATTTTAGAAAGAGTCCTTTGTTTGCTCTGGGAAATCTCTTCCTTTACCTTCTGGATCATTAAATCATGTTCAGACTTTAACATCGCTCGCGCCTTCTCAAAATGACTTGAAATCATATCTTGTGTCATGGCTCACGACTACCTCCTCTCTTGTTCTACTCTTCGCCTATCTATAACTACCTTGACCTTCTTGAGACGTACGAATTCTTCACGCTCTCTTTCTTCAAGAGTCGCACGGATAAAAGCAATAGCACTTTCATACTGGGGAATAATCACAAATTCTAATGCGTTAATAAGTTTTTGTGTTCGTTCAAGTTCCTTTGCCAAACTAAATATGGCATTTTCATATTCTGCAGCTTTGCAGACTTTATGAAGCATATTCTTAATTAGCCTTGCAGCTTTATCCACCGAGGCATTGGTCTCAACAAATCCATAAGAAAGGTCCTGGCCTCCTTCCCTTGACTTTATTTGAAGAGTGGGGATCTTTACATCCACAATCCTTCGAACATTGACATCAACTTCCATAACACTTGGGGTAGAATCTGAAATAGATTCCAACATAGAGGTACCAAGCGACATATATGCATCATACACTGCTGTATAAATTTCGCCTAACGGAGACCATATGTCTCCTCTAGCTTTGTTGGCCTCTTCGATCATCTCGTCAATCTTCTTTAATAATACTTCACGTTTATCATCAAGTATCTTGTGAACCATCTTTGATACTTGCATTGAGCGTCTGATCTTGATAAGCTCAATTTTCGTTGCACTTACTCTTTTTCCAAATGACATGGCTGTCTATTTGTTCCCCTTGTAATACTGCCTCACATTCTTGTCCTTGATTTTTGTCAGTTCGCCTTCTGGAAGTGTAGATAATACATCCCATGCTCTACTTAATGTCTCATCTAAATTCCTATTTTCATCATGACTTTGTTTTAGAAAGTAGTTTTCAAACATATCACCAGAATCCAAATACTTTAAATCAATACCAGTCAGACCCGCTCTACCAACGATCTCAGCAAGTGCACGTACTTCTTGTGTTCTTGAATAAGCATCGTACAGCTGATTTCCAACTTCCATATGATCTGCTCTTGTCTTGCCTTCTCCTACTCCGTCTTTCATTAATCTTGAAAGAGACATAAGAACATTAACTGGCGGGTAAACACCTTTTCTAAACAAGTCACGGCCAAGAACAACCTGCCCTTCTGTAATGTATCCTGTGAGATCAGGAATTGGATGGGTTATATCATCTGCTGGCATTGATAGAATAGGAACTTGTGTCACACTTCCATTATTACCTTTGATTCTGCCTGCACGCTCATAGTTGTTTGCAAGATCTGTGTACAAGTAACCTGGATATCCTTTTCTGCCTGGTACTTCCTCCCTTGCTGCACTGATTTCTCTCAATGCTTCAGCATAATTTGTCATGTCAGTCAAAATCGCTAATACATGCATACCTAAATCAAATGCTAAATACTCTGCCACTGTTAAGGCAACTCTTGGAGTTATAATTCTCTCTATGGCGGGATCGTCTGCAAGGTTCAAAAATAATACACTACGCCTAAGAGCACCAGACTCCTCTAAACTGCGTTTAAAATACTGTGCTTCAGAATACTGCACACCAATAGCTGCAAACACTACAGCAAAGTCTTCTTTTGTTCCCACTACTGCTGCTTGGCGAGCAATTTGTGCTGCCAAAATATTATGTGGCATTCCAGACCCTGAAAATATTGGAAGTTTTTGGCCTCTTACAAGTGTAAGCATTCCATCAATCACCGAAATACCAGTCTGGATGAAAGAAGTTGGATATTCTCTGCGCTCGGGATTCATTGGCTCCCCATTAACATCAATAAATCTGTCCGCAACTGGTTCAGGTAGTCCGTCATTAGGCCTTCCCAGGCCATCAAATACTCTGCCAAGCAATTCCTGTGAAACTGGCATGGCCATTGTCTTACCAAGGAACTTTGCTTTTGTACCGCTAATTGCAAGACCGCTTGTACCTTCGAATATTTGAACTACAGCTTTTCCATATCCTACTTCTAACACTCTTCCAAGTCTCTTTTCTCCTTCTGCTGTTTCGATTTCTACTAGCTCATCAAAGGATACCTTTGTGATCCCGTCTACGATCATAAGCGGACCCTTAATTTCTACTACCTTGGTATATTCAATACCACCTACAGTTTCAGACAACTACCTTTACCTCCTCATGTCCAATTACTTTGTGAAATTGATCGCTCATATCTTTGTTAATATCATCTAGTTTATTTACTTGGTCATCAGGGACTTCGAATTTAGCTTTTAGAAGGGTTGTTATAATTGGCATGGCCCTAATATCTGGAAGTGATGCACCCTCTTTAAGAGCTCTTTGTGCTTCTTTGTGGAAATCTACCATCAATTTTACTAGTTTCAGCTGTTTTTCAGGACCACAGTATGTATCTACCTTATCAAAAGAGCTTTGTTGTAAAATGCCAATTTTAATCATTCTTGCTACTTCTAAAACCAACTTTTCTTCATCTGGCAATGCTTCAGGACCCAGTAGTCGGACTATTTCTTTTAAAGTGTCTTCTCTTTGGAGAATATTGTATGATTCTGCTCTCAAATCATACCAATCTGCACTTACATTTTGCTTCCACCATTTTGATACATCTTCAAGGTATCCTGAATATGATTGCATCCAGTTAATTGATGGATAATGTCTCGAATAAGCCAATCTTGTATCAAGAGCCCAAAAGGTCTTGATAAATCTAATTGTGTGTGTTGTAACTGGTTCAGTAAAGTCGGCTCCAGACGGAGATACCGCACCGACCAGAGTTACAGAGCCGGCTCTTTCAGGTGAACCTAATGCTCGTATACGGCCTGCTCTTTCATAGAATTCAGCTAATCGGGACGCAAGATACGATGGATAACCCTCCTCTGCCGGCATCTCTTCTAATCTACCTGACATTTCTCTCAGAGCCTCTGCCCATCTACTTGTTGAATCTGCTACTAGTACAACGTCAAAACCCATATCTCGGTAGTATTCTGCTATTGTAACCCCTGTATAGATAGATGCTTCCCTAGCCGCTACTGGCATATTGCTGGTATTTGCGACGAGCACAGTTCGTTCCATAAGCGGACGACCTGACCTTGGGTCGATTAAATGTGGAAATTCCACAAGGACCTCGGTCATCTCATTACCACGTTCACCACATCCAATGTATACTACAACTTTGGAATCTGCCCATTTTGCAATTTGG
>JBKOWU010000322.1:0-8369 GCA_046724555.1 Thermoproteota archaeon
GTTATAAAATGTTCTCTGCCATTGAGCGACCATCCCAAGCATATAGTTATTCATCAGAAACACAATTACTGGAAGATTGTCAAGAACAGAAACTGCTAGGGAATTCTCTGTCATATTAAATGAACCATCACCTGCAATATCAACTACTGGCACTTGTGGTCTAGCTGCCTTAGCTCCTATGGAAGCTGGAAATCCAAATCCCATCGTTCCTAGTCCTGTTGAACTAAAGAATGTGCCAGGCGAAATTATATCAAAGTGCAATGACGTCCACATCTGACACTGACCGACTTCCGTAGTTACTATGGCACCACTTGGTAAAAGTTCCCTTAATTTTTTTAATGATTTCTTTGCTGTAATGTCTCTTGAATAGTCTTTAATTGTTTCTGCATAATAATCAATAAGCTCTTTGCGTCTTTTTAGCCAAGGATCATTTATATCCTTTTTAGCAATATTTCGTGGGATCATCTTAACAAGTGTTCGTAGCGATGATTTTACATCCCCAATAACAGCGACATCTACAGATTTATTCTTGCCAATCTCTGCTGGGTCAACATCCATGTGAATTATGTTCATGCCCTTTCCAAATTCTTCAAACCTTCCTACTGATCTGTCAGAGAACCTCGCGCCCACTGCAACGATACAGTCTGCTTCAAGAATTATCTTATTTGCCTCTGCATGGCCATGCATTCCAATGGGCCCAACTGCAAGAGGATGGTTCTCAGAGAACGCTCCTTTACCCTTAAAAGTAGTCACAACAGGTATCATCAAAGATTCTGCCAGCGCTTGCAATTCTGAAAAAGCACCTGAAAGGATAACACCACCTCCAGCCATTATGATCGGTCTTTCAGCTTTGAGCAAGAGCTGTACGGCCTTTCCTATTTGAGATAGATCAGCATCTATGATTGGATTGTACCCTCTTACTTTGATTAGTTCTGGGAATTCCATGTCTGCTTTCTCTTGCTGGACATCCTTAGGAATATCGATAAGAACAGGACCAGGTCTCCCACTTTCCGCTATATAAAATGACTTTTTCACTGTCTCCGGAATTTCACTCGCGGCTCTAGGCTGGAATGCATACTTGGTACAGGGATTAGCAACACCAATTATATCTGTCTCCTGGAAGGCATCCTTACCTATCATGGCAAGTGGTACTTGGCCAGTAACAGCGACCATAGGTGAGGAATCAGCATAAGCAGTTGCAATACCTGTGATGATGTTAGTAGCCCCTGGACCAGATGTAGCAAAACAAACTCCTGCCCTTCTCTTTATTCGCGCATATCCATCTGCCATATGTGCTGCAGACTGTTCATGACGTACAAGGATATGGCGTAGGCTATTTGCATCAACTAGCGCATCGTATATGGGAAGGTTTGCCCCACCTGGAAGTCCAAAAACCACGTCGACTCCTTCCTTTTCGAGAGCACGAATCAGAGCCTCCGCACCAGTCATTTCCGCCATGTATGTATATTTCCACCTTTCATATTCAAATGATTTCAACTTATCGGTCTTTTAAAATTTCGCGCGGCATTGATTTTTCTGCCAATAATAGCATCTATTATAGAATCTATCCGTAAGCCGTAGTATACAACTAAAAACAAATAAGTATTTAAGATAAAAATTTATATTATGACCATATTTGGTCATTTCTGAAGTAAATATTTAAGATGTTCTAGATATTTACAAGCTAGAAATAGGAAAAATGACTTTCTCAAAAAGTGAGGTGAAAATAACACCTATTCCAAGAACTTATAGACAAGCTAATGCCATATGTATTGGATAATCAAATTAAGCTTGTATCAGAAATTCAAGTAGGATCGGATACAGACACGCTATATTGTGATGCAATTAGAATAACTCAGGTATTATCCAATTTAATAAAGAATTCAATCGATTTCGTTCCCCAAAGATAAGGAAGAATAATTGTGATGGCTCAGTAGTATCATAAGTATCAAGGCAATTGCCACAAAAATATGGGAGTAAGATAAGAATAATAACAATAATAACGATACGTGCCTCGAATCTGAGATTATTTTCACGGTACAAGATAATGGCGTACGCATTTCACAAGACAAAATTGACCTCTTTTCGAAAAGTTTTATCAGCTTGATACCAGTAAACACTAGGAAGCATGGTGGAACAGGACTTGGATTGGTAATATGCAAGGGAATTGTGGAAGTCCATGGAGGAAAGATATGGGTAGATAAAAGTTACAGAGAAGGAGCTTCAATTATGTTTAGTTTGCAAATCAAAAAAGAAACAACTAACAAAATGCATGTGGCAAGAAATTATTAGCTATTCATACAATCATATAAATTTAGTCGACATGCTTTCTAATACATCTTTTATACCAGAACTCTTAATCACCGGTGATGAAAGCTGTCTCTATTAAAGGTAAAGAACTAGTTTCTATTGATGAATTGGCAACTCCAGAATTGGAAGATGGAGATATCCTAGTCAGAATGCGTGCATGTGGTCTATGTGGTTCTGATTTGGAAAAAGTGTATGGTCAATACGGGATGTCATCAGCTAAACTTGGACACGAGCCATCAGGAGAGATCATAAATGTAGGAAATTCTGTCAAAGATTTTAGTCCAGGAGACCGTGTTTTCATTCATCATCATGTTGCATGCTATTCATGCTACTATTGCCTGCATGGAGATTATACAATGTGTAATATGTACCAAAACAGCAACATACAACCATGTGGTTTATCACAGCAAATCGTGGTTCCGAAATGGAATATTAGCCGTGGAGGACTTTTAAGATTACCAAATAATATAAGTTTTGATGAAGCTTCACTTATAGAACCGTTAGCATGTTGCATACGATCTTTAAACAAATGTAATTTTCAGAAAGGTGACGATATAGCAATATTTGGAGCAGGTCCAGCGGGAATGATGCATGTTGCTCTTGCAAACGTATTTGGAGCTGGGAAAATCATTGTGGTTGATATCAATAACTTTAGAATAGATTTTGCAAAAAAATTCTGTTATAATATCTCAACTTTTAAATCTTTACCTAGTAAAGAGGAAGATTTGACCCAGAAAATAAAAAATAGTACTGACAGCAGAGGTGTCGATATATCTATTGTAGCTACGGGGAGTACAAAAGCGCTTGCGCAAGCCTTTGAGGCAACAAGAAAAGCAGGAAAAGTCATGCTTTTCGGAGTTCCTTCCAAAAATTCTAACATTTCTTTGAATATGAACAAATTATATTCAAATGAACAGTCCTTCCTTTCATGTTATGCTGCATCGGAGATCGAAACAAATCAAGCGCTTAAATTGATAGCTGAGACGCGACTTGATATAAAGCGTTTAATAACCCACCGGTTCAGTATTGAAAATGCTGACCAAGCAATTAAATGTGCACATGAAGCGAAAGATGCAATGAAAGTGATTGTGACTTCAAATTAAAAATAAAAGCGATTATTGAAAGTATAAATAATAACAAAGGAACATGAATGGGGGAGGCTATGATTACTAAATGGATTGGGGTATGAAAAACAGAATGTCAAAAATCATCCGGCCAGAAGACAATCGATGTGTTATGCTTGCGGTAGATCACGGGTACTTTTTGGGCCCAACAGAAAGATTAGAGGTGCCTAGTAACACTATAAAGCCACTTTTGTCATATGCTGATTCCTTGATGCTTACAAGAGGAATTTTGCGAACATCTGTAAATCCAAACAATGGTATACCCATAGTTTTACGAGTCTCTGGTGGAAGTAGTATTGTTGGAGAGGATCTCTCAAACGAGACTATCACAACTTCAGTTGAAGAAGCAATTAGGCTTAATGCCTCATGTCTTGCTATTTCAATTTTTGTGGGTAGCAAATACGAGCATCAAACACTTTCTAATTTAGCTAAACTTGTTAATCAGGGCGAAAGATACGGTATCCCTGTTTTAGCAGTTACAGCAGTTGGTAAGGAAATGGCTAGAGATGCCAGGTACCTTAGTTTGGCATGCAGAATTGCCGCAGAACTCGGTGCACATATTGTTAAGACATATTATTGTGAAAACTTTGAAAAAGTTATCGAAGGATGTCCTATTCCTGTCATTATAGCTGGTGGCAAGAAATTACCACAAGAGGCTGATGCACTTGAGCTAGCGTATACTGCAGTACAACTTGGTGCTGCAGGAGTAGATATGGGCAGAAATATTTGGCAATCAGATTATCCTGTTGAAATGATAAAGGCAGTAAGGGCTGTAGTCCATGAGAACTTAAATGTAAATGAAGCCTATAATATTCTATTAAGAGACAAAAATGAGAAAGGAGAAGAAAAGGGACAGCTCCAGCGGCAAAAAATAATAAAATCCACCGATTAAATTCTTTTCAATATCGGCCTTAATAAATAATAATCAAATTCCAAATTCAGCAACTAAAAGTACTCACATAATTTTATGTACAATCTTCGTATCCAATACATAGATCTGTCATTGGCTAAAAACTAAAAATTATGACCTTTTTAGTAAACTAACAACTTTTGTTATCACTTGTTAAGCAAATTTTGCTTTTAAACTAAAAGAATAAAGAAAGCACTTGTTATTTTTATGAATAGTCGTAAAAAAATAATGCATATCGAGAAGAACAATATTAATGGTAAAAGCAGGAACCATAACTCCTGCGATGTTTTGATAACTGATGCCTCTGTAGTGATTCCAAAGCTAGGAATAATCAGAACAGATATTCTGATTGAAAATGGTAAAATTAAAGATCTTAGGAAATCGACTGGCAATGTTCATGGATCAAAAAAAATTAATGCTAATGGGAAATACATATTGCCAGGAGCAATTGATCCGCATATACATTACGGAGTGTATACTCCTATAAATGAGGCTGCTCAAACTGAATCTAGATCGGCAGCAATAGGTGGCATCACTACAGTGATTCGAATGCTGAGGCTAAGTGGAAGTTATAAAAATATTGAAAGCCAACTTAGAGCAAGCAAAGGCACTCATTATATAGATTACTCAATTCATGCATCAATTCTTACATCGAATCAAGTAAAAGATATCCCTTATTTGAAGAGTGTAGGAATCAATTCATTTAAAATATACATGAATCTTGGAGCAGAACTCAAACATATTTCTATGGATTTAGAACCTGGTACTTATGATACAACTAGCGAAGAAGTTGACATGACTGATGATCTAATTTCTATGATAATGATGGAAGCAGGTAAGATGGAATCGACAGTACTTGTCCATGCCGAAGATCCAGTTGTATGTTCAGATCGCATTCGCAAGAGAAGAGAAATAGAGGAAAAAGAAGAGACAGTAAATAGACTACCAAATAATACTATGAAGATATCACGACTAAAAATCTGGTCTGACTGCAGGCCACCCTCTTCCGAGGCAGAATGTATAGGCAAAGCAGCAGCATTTGCAAATAAATTTCATCCAAAGCTATATTTTGTTCATATAGGATCAGCTGTTGCCATTAAAGCAATATTGGCAGAAAAACGAAAAGGAAATTGTAATCTCTTCATTGAGACATGTCCTCATTATTTGACTCATGCCGTAGAGTTTGATGATCTTAAGGGAAAGGTGGTTCCTCCATTGAGATCCAAAAGTGATGTTCAATATATCTGGTCAGCATTGAATTGTGGTATCATAGATACAATTGGAACGGATCACGTCGCTAACAGGCTGTCAATGAAGGTTGGACGTGGTGATATTTGGTCTGCACTATCAGGCTTTCCTGGAACAGCCACCATGCTTCCTATTTTGCTCAGCAAAGGGGTAAATGAAAATAGAATTACTCTGGAAAAAGTGTCAGAAGTAACAAGTTACAATACATCGAGGATCTTTGGTTTATATCCCAAAAAAGGCACCATACAACGGGGTTGTGATGCAGACCTGACGATGGTAGATCTCGACTTGGAGCAGAGGGTTACTCCTGATCTATTACAGTCTTACTCTGACTATACCATATATAATGGATGTAGAATCAAAGGGTGGCCAATTTTGACTATGGTACGAGGACAAGTTGTTATGCATGACGGGCAGATTATAGGTAATACTTTGGGACATGGTGAATTTGTTGCTAGACCTGTCCATGATGTTGAAAGTTAGGGTTTTGCTTACAAATAATAATAAAATGATAATTGCAATAAAAAAGATTAGCAAGTAATAACGGGTTTGTATGTGTAATAAGCACAGTTTAATGAACTGACTATCGATCTATTATTATAATTACATCGTTATAAGGTGGTTGCCTCAAATGAGCCATCCGATTTAGACTTATAGTAAACATCCGCACGTCTTGTGAATAGACCAACCTCTATCACGCCTGGAATATTTTTCAAGTTGAGCTCATTAGCAGGTACATTATATTCCATATTGAACGACGTATCATAGATTATATTGCCATTTTCTGTGATAAACGGGTAGCCTTTTTCTACTGTTCTTAATTTTGGTATCCCCCCCGCTTCTTGCAACTTAATCCAAACTATAGAACGAGCGAAAGGATGAACCTCTATTGGAATAGAGCGACTAAATTTATCTACAAACTTGTTTGAATCTGCGATAATGATTACTCTCTTTGCTGCTGATATTAGGACCTTTTCCTTAAGTAATGCCCCTCCACCTCCCTTGATCATATAGAATTTGGAATCAATTTGATCTGCTCCATCAATAACTATGTCGATATTAGGAATTCGATTCTCGTCAACTATTTTTAGCCCATTCTTTTCTGCTTCCTGCTTTATTTGAAGAGAAGTAGCAATAAATTCTAATGTGATCTTGTCTAGTAATTTTGGCATCTCTTTCACAATACCTGCTACTGTACTTCCGCTACCCAATCCAACAATTTGAACACTGTCGTTTGAGAATTGATGCTTGACCAGATGCCCTGCAAGATTCTTTATGGCGTCATGAAATAGATTATGTGGAGAAGGAGCAGGATGTGATGGTGGTGAATCATTCAAATTCGACATATAATGAGTGAAAATAAAGGACCATTAATTTTTATCTAAGCTGGCGAAGACAGCTCTTATCAGTCGTATCAGAATTAATGTCCATGTGTTGACCAGTGGAAAAATTATTATCCTTATCATTATTGTCGGGGGCAGTATTCATGTTATCATACTCATTATAGTCATCATTATTCATACCTGTTTGTTCTAATCGAGAAAGTGCCTCCATAATCTCATTTTGCAATTTCTCTATATTCTTTCCTTCTGAAATAGATTCAGATGTGTTTTCTCCTGTACGGTGGATATTGTAGGTTTTTTTATATTCATACTCTCGTCCAGATGCATGCCCATGGATAGCGTGATAGTCGTTTTGTACTAATTGCTCACTATCTGCCTCGCTTTTTCCTGTTCCTTCCTCTATCTCTGATATTTGTCCTTGTTGGCAACTGTCTCTCTCAAAAATTGAAGACGAGTTATGTGTATTACCTTTTGATTTGAAGATAGAAGAGTCTGCGAACGACGTCTCAGACTTCTTGGATAATTCAGCTAGCTGATGGTCAATATCTGTAATTCTTTTTTCTAAGAGGTTGACAACATCATCCCGCATGTCATTAAGTTCAGAAAGATCCACCAACGGTAGTAATGCATCAATTTTTTCATCATATATAACTAATTGACGTTTATATTTGAGCAAAAGCCTGTCACGCTCCATAGCATCAATTCTGCCTTCTTGTACAGCCTCATAGATTCTAGTAATTGCTTCATGTAGCAAGCTTCTTTCAAATTTAAGTGATTCAAGCTCGGCTTTAGCAAATCCGTGTGGTTTAATGAGATGCTGCTGCGTCCATTCCTTTGCGGGATCTCTTATCTTGTATAGTTTAGGAAACACAGCAGTACCAAAAATCGCTCCTGCTAGTGTAGAGCACGTTATAAATGCCTCTTCAATCAGATATTGTTACACCCCTTTTTTTCAATATAAATGAGAATCACAATCATTACAGTTAAGCATTGCTCTATCATAAAGTGAGCAGACACATATCATGCCTATACTCGGGATATGTGCTTCATGTATGCGGTATTGCATATATTACCTTGTATATCGTTTTACCCAACCATATTTTCTTATCCTTGCATCAGGATAACCACAGCTAGCACATCTTTTCGCCCGCTTATGTAAAGAGTTACGACCACATCTTTTACATCTAACGTGGGTTTTTTTCCTTGTGAATTTACCCATCGACGTTGTGCCTTTAGTCATAATTATACACCATATTCCTTGCTACTCTTACTACCGATTACACGGGCGGGGGCGATATAATAACTACGTTATCGCCCCTAACAACAATGGTACCCAAATCATTGGATCTATTTTCTTCCAAAAGCTCCACCGAGTCTTGAAGTAATAGATTCATGTGTTGATCGAAACCATGTAAATTACCCCTGATAACCTTT
>JBKOWU010000089.1:0-3578 GCA_046724555.1 Thermoproteota archaeon
ATTTAGTATTCCAGCTACTTCCTTGCATAAGAATATAGCATGGGAAATAATTGAAAATATGTTAAAACCAGAAGTATTGTCCCCTTGGCTGGCCAAGCAAGGATTTCTTCCAACACAGACAACACTAGGCCAAGATACAAATCCCTATGCTAATCATCTTAGAAAATCTATACCATTTTATGACGATATGATTTCAATGATTCCTAATGGAAGAGCTAGGCCTAATATCCCAGAATATCAAGCTATTGCAGAACATGTAAAACAGACATTAGATGAGGTTTTTTACGGAATAAAAGAACCAAAACAAGCACTTGATGATGCGGCTGCAAAGTCAGCAAAGGTTTTAGGATGGGTAAAATGATAAGCCAGCATAATCTCACTAACTAACTAAAACCCGATCGGCTCAATTACAAGTTAATTTCTGATAACCCATAACTTGTCCCTTGCTTGCTGGCTGGCAAGCATGATTTAATATGTTATTATCCGATCCCTTCGCTATATATGCTGCCTATCCATTTATGTAGTGAGTCTTTATCATCATCGTTATTTCCAATAAAATCTTAACGAAACTCGTCACATGAAAAATGCCAAGATTGGTGTCATTTCTATTCACTGCTACTGTCCTCAGAATGATAAAACTTCAACGCTAGTCTAAATGCATCAACTATATCGTTGTAGGAAGTAGACTCTCTATCTAGTGTCCCATCATTATCTACTATGCTATCTATTGCAATGGATTAATAGAATGTCCAACTACCTTATTATCCTTCATTATTATACAACATGCACATTTTTGATCTAGACATACTTCTACTTGTTCATGCTTACAGATAGGACATATACATGACTTCTGTTGTAGTTGGTGTTGGACAAGGTTATCATTATCGCTACTACTATTAGGATCATTAATTGCCTTCCCCTTCTTCTGCTGCTGTAATAGTTGTTGTTGTTTTGATTTGTCACCAACATATAGCCATAAGAAAATCAAAGGTATTCCTAATGCAAAGAATACGCCTATTGTTCGTATTGGAATACGTAAGACAAATAACGATATTCCAAAACATACTGTAGCTAAGCCAAGAGTTAAGATCCAACGATTTGTAAGGCTTTCTACCATCTATAGAATTCTAACGCCTCTATTTGATATATGACCATTATTGGATATATGGGATTTCCTCTTCATCCTTATGTTCTGCTTCTTCATTTTCCATGTCAGAACCAGTTCTATTATCTGCTGTTGGAAGGAGTAGTAGTCTTTTTCTTTTTCTTCGTAATTTCCTTACTTCCTCAAGTATATCTCTTAATAGTTCCTCAGAAATCTTTGATATTTTAGAGTCGCATTCTATACCCTTTGCGTCTAGGACCTCTTCTGTTAGTTTGATGATCTCATCTTTATGCTGCTCTTCTTCTATAGTTAGCATATTATTACTTCTGAATCTGAAGAAGGCAAATTCACTCATTGTGATTGCTATTATTACAACGAACAGGTTATTATTGATCTTGTTTTGTCTTTCTTTCTTTGCATGTCCTTTCATGGTAAAAATGGATAGACGATTTGAAGTTTACTTATATTATAACGGATTATTTTGTCCATATTGTGGTATGCAGTTAAGATTAACACCATCTAATAAAGAGGATAAGGAAAGGTTAGGCAAGAAAGGACAATAGCAAAGATGACAAATTAGAATATCTCTTACTGACATTGTTTCTAACTGCATTTTCATAATCAGGTCAGCAGTAGGTTAATTGATTAATTCATTCTCACATGTAATAGATTTGAATTCTAATGCCATTAGGGTCATATATGAGGATCGCCTTCGATGACAAACTACTACTTTGTTCAACAATATTATATTGTTGTAGCTGCTTGACCGTTTTATCAAATTCTTCTATGTTTGGTAGCTCAATACCAAAATAATTCAATCCTATGCTTTGTGGCGATGCCGGTAAAATATTGCTTCCTAGCCACGTGTTAGTTGCAATATGGTGATGATACCTTCCAGCAGCAAAAAAGTATGCACCAGGATAAGTCGTAGTCAAATTTAATCCTAAAATTTCATGATAAAACTTCATTGCATTTGACAAATTACTAACATGTAGGTGTATGTGACCAATGATAGTACCCGCAGGCATTCCAGTCCATCCTGCATCAGTTGATTCCTTAAACAAGTCTTTTGTGTTCAATGGCAATGTGGCCATTTGTAATCTGCTATAATCGCTGTCATTGTCTTTGCCATTCCATTTCCATTCAGATCGTGGTCTATCGCTATAAATCTCAACGCCATTAAAATCTGGATCACGAATGTAAATTGCTTCTGATACTAGGTGATCAGCAAGACCATCAAAATGTACTTGGTCTTGTTTGTCACTTAAATAAAGAAGTGTATCTGCTAAATTTTTCCTTTCTGGAAGCAATATTGCAAAATGGTACAGGCCAGCTCTTCTAGGTATTACTGAGTTTGAACCTGTTTGACGTGCCTGTACTAATTCCAACATAGGAGCAGATGACTGTGTCTCACCACTTGAGAGAAGTACTCTATCAGTAGTAGGTGATTTGTTTCGGACTTTTCTAAACCCTAACACTGACTGGTAAAATTCAAGTGATCTCTGAATGTCAGAAACATTCAGACTTACATAGCCTATCCTTGCCGCTGGATGAATCTCAAACGTACTATTTCTTTCTTCATTATGGTTGCTTGCCAATTTGTTGCATCTATAATAACAAATTCGCTAAAATGGCTAATAAAGACAACAGTAATTTTACACAAAGTTAGTAATTATTACCTCACCATGTTTCCACACAATTCTATCAACTGATAGATTGAGGTCGCATTAAACACTCAAAATACAAAAGTCTAGTTTACTCAAGATAGCATGTTCAACAAGGTTTATAGAATAATATTTAGTACTTATAAGCATTCTATAACCTCTTTCAAAAACTTTCATACATATTTCTTGTATAGCTGCATAAATCTATTGTCTATAGGCTCTTAAACTATTAACAAATTATTACTGCGCCAACTATCGCTTTATGACCTGGGAGTATGATATTGTCAATTCCGACTTTATCATGAGGCCTTTCTTTGAAAAAGCGGAGCTAAGGAATTGGCAAAAGAAAATGGCTGGGAGAAGATTCATGCATTATTATATCTACGTACCAATACGAAAGTGAGAATCGTACCGAAGAGCCGCCATTGTTAGTAAACTCATATCTGAGGAAGAAGCTGATGAAATCAGAGAATATGATGGTAATTAAGCGTAATCCTTTCATCAACTATCTAAAGCCACTATTCCTGTTCAGATGGATAGCTATATCTCTTTGATACATCACATCACATATGGTCTATTATAATAATAATCGTGACTTAATGAATAATTACGCAGGTTGATATAACGCTCAATATAGTATACAGTAAATGGTATGTAAAGGTATATGCATACGTCACAAGGCATCCGGTCCTATTAGTTATGGTCGTTACGCTGCTGGACAGAAACGCTGTCAAATATGTGAGATTTTTATAAAATGGGATGGAATATTCTGTCCTTGTTGTGGATGTAGATTAAGGATAGGACCCAGA
>JBKOWU010000036.1:0-12167 GCA_046724555.1 Thermoproteota archaeon
ATTTAGTATTCCAGCTACTTCCTTGCATAAGAATATAGCATGGGAAATAATTGAAAATATGTTAAAACCAGAAGTATTGTCCCCTTGGCTGGCCAAGCAAGGATTTCTTCCAACACAGACAACACTAGGCCAAGATACAAACCCCTTTGCTGATCACCTCAGAAAATCTATACCATTTTATGACGATATGATCTCAATGATTCCTACAGGCAGGGGTAGACCTAACATCGCGGAATACCAAGCCATTGCGGACCACGTAAGAGAGGCATTAGACGAGGTTTTTTACGGAATAAAACAGCCAAAACAAGCACTTGACGATGCGGCGGCAAAGTCAGCCAAGGTTTTAGGATGGGTAAAATGAGGAAAAAGTACATTAGCCATGAAGGTAGTCAGGATTGGAACTCATCTGAATAGCGGGCTTGGTTTGTATGTGGCCATATTGCGTATATGAACAATGATGAGTTCAGCATGAATTGTACGGTCTACCTTTAAATATTATTGGTCATGGCCTAGGAAGGTAGTAGAATATCTACGACAAACTAAATATTCTATTCGTTCCACAGTTCTGGTATGGGTATTCCGGAAAAGATAAGATCCATCCAAGATGAAATAGATAAAACACAAATAAACAAGGCCACTGAACATCATGTAGGCCTCCTTAAGGCGAAAATTGCACGTTTGAAAAGAGAACAGGAGGAAAATACCCATGGCAAGACATTATCTACTGGTGCAAGTAACGCAGGTTTTGACGTTAGAAAAACCGGTGATGCGACTGTAGTATTTGTAGGGTTACCCAGCGTTGGTAAGTCGACTCTTCTTAACAGGTTGACAAATGCCAGGTCAAGAGTTGGTTCTTATAACTTTACGACACTTACAGCGGTTCCGGGACTATTATCTCATCAGGGGGCCAGAATACAAATACTTGATATGCCCGGAATTATAGAGGGAGCAGCCAAAGGAAAGGGTCTTGGCAAGAGAGTGCTTTCAGTCGCAAGAAACGCAGATTTAGTCCTTCTTATTCTAGATGTGTTTCAACCACAACACCTATTGATACTGAAGAAAGAACTCTCCAGTATAGGAATTAAATTGGATCAGAATCCCCCTGACGTAGTAATAGAGAGAACAACTACCGGAGGCGTTTCGGTGAATATGCAAGTTAAGACAAGGATAACAGAATCGTTAGTCAAAGACATCTCACGCATTCATGGTATACACAACGCCAGAATTACTATAAGAGAGCCAGACCTGACAGACGAACAATTTATAGATGTTTTGACAGGAAACAGAGTTTACATCTCTTCTTTAGTGGCACTAAACAAAATAGACCTTGTAAACCAAGGATTCGTCAGAGAAATTCAATCAAAGATAGGGGATCAATTTATTCCAATATCTGCAGATGCGAATATCAATATCGATGCCTTGAAAGATAAGATTTACGAAAAGTTAGATTTCATAAGGATCTATATGAGACCCAAGGGGGGAGAAACAGATTACAAAGAACCAATGATCATGCGAAGAGGTTGTACTATCCAAGATGTTTGCAATAAGATACATCGAAGTATGGTAAGGGACTTCAGGTTTTCGTATATATGGGGGAAAAGTGCGAAGTTTGGCGGTCAAAAGGTGGGGATAGATCATGCACTCATCGACGAGGATGTTCTGACAATAGTCAAAAAGAGCAACACACCTTGATGCTTCAAACGAACAATCGTTGATTCTATTATGATAATATGCATGTATAGTCCACATCCGCTCTGAAGGGACGAACTAAAAGCAATATACCTTTGAGTTTTTGTCATTGTTGTGTTAAGGCAATTTAGGAACCTGCAAGAGCATTCTACCGTATTTTTCTGGGCCAAAGCAATTGTTAGGCGCATAAAAGCGTGTGAAGTGCTGACATCCATGGTCTACAACATCTGTTACTCTAGATAAATAAAACCCAGTGGCAATAATCATGGTAAAAGACTGCCTGCTATGACAAACGATATCACGAGAACAAGCGTGAATGCGGTGACAAATATGATTTACTCTAACTAACAGAACTATACCTGGCAGTTCCCACCGTATAATGCCACCTTTGTATCATCGTATTCTGCGTCTGCGTGAGTCAATTGAGTGAAGTCAACTGCTAACTAGTGAAGTAAGGTAATGCACATTTTAATAAGAAAACTGAGAATAAAGTTAATTAACGTTCCTTACCTGACTATACTTACTTAAAAATGAGTGAACCACTTCCAATACTGCGAGGCTTGGCCAACAAGAAAGAAAAGATTTTGAAACTGCTATCCGCTGGTAACAATTCCACTAAAGACATAGCTAGAATAGTCGGTACGACTGAAGCTTATGTATGGAAGGAGAAGAGCAAATTAAAGGCATCGGGTCTTCTAATTCGGCGCGACACAGAACTAATATCCAAAACAAGCCAGCTCAATGTGTACACTAATAGTAGCTTGCTTAATGTTCCTCAATTAGATCAGGAGGGTTTGATGAAACTATATAGTCAATTTCTAGTTGGGAAAAAGCCTCCAGAAGTTATAGCTGAATATGGATTTCATCCGGAATTAGTGGAGAGTGAATATCAGAGATTTGTAAGACTTGCAGAATACGACATTGATTCTCTGCAAAAAAAATCCTTCTAGAGTTTAGACAGGATTTACTAACTACTAGCAATTATACAATAAATTCTTTGCTCGAAAAATACAGAAAGGATGGAAAGTTAACTATAGACGAATTTATCCAATTGATCAAGTCACTACAAAATGAATAATACCGATTGGGAAAAGTTTCTGCGATTGATGATCTTGTAAGTGGTAACGCGCATGACGGATGGGTACCAGCACTTTGTTTGAATTGCAATAAACCAATACCCGGATGTATGGTGGATGCTACAAAGAGATCAACGATAGTGAAATCTGATGTTCCTATATCATGGACACATTCTTATTTTGGG
The DNA here is from genome assembly GCA_046724555.1 of Thermoproteota archaeon. Classification (GTDB taxonomy): domain Archaea; phylum Thermoproteota; class Nitrososphaeria; order Nitrososphaerales; family Nitrososphaeraceae; genus JAFAQB01. Next base: position 2,951 of record JBKOWU010000036.1, read on the forward strand.
ACGTCTTGTGCACAACTATAGTGGTAAAATTAATATCAGAGCTTACCCCGCGAAACTTATAAATTAACACAATAAAATAACAAAGATCTCTAATATTAGTAAAATTATCCTTTCTCTTATATTTGGCAACACCTCAGTAGCTTCGATCTGGGGCTAGTTTCGAGATGCCGATCGATTGCTCTCAAAGGTAAAACGACATAGAAGGGAGACGTTGTGAGGCCAGTGTCAGATGAATTAGTGACAAAGGTAAACAATTTACTTTGACTGAAATTATTATCCACTAGAGCGGTAGGACGTGCTGTTTACACAATATGAGTGTATGTCGTTAGGATTTGACCGAACCTTAGTAACTTGTTATTTCAGAGGTATTTTATACAATTCCTTTTGCTCAATGGATGCCCAAGCCCCAAGCGGTGTATTTAGATTTGCATTTGCAGCAGTTCCAAGGATCCGGCTAACAACAATATCTTTTGGATCCATCGGTGGCCAGACCATCGCTACATATTCGCCTTCATTGCCCGCCTTGTCAAGACTTGCTTTTTGCATTCTAGATCTCTCAAACCCCTTGGAAGTCAGTTTCTCTTGTACCCGCTCAAAAAGATCACGTTGTCCATGAACAATAATATAAACAGTTTTCATGTCATCTATCTCGGAGGCCAAGAATTCATTACACCCTTTATTAGATATATAAAAGCTCTATGTATAAACGTGTTGTTGATATAACTGGTCTCTGTATAGACGCGTGTGGCCATAGTAGCGGACTCTTATATGGGCATGATTTTTCCTGAAAACATTTCAGAAAGGATCTCAAGATTCTTAGATGGCAAGCTAAATTTCCCATTCATTTACTGCGATGAATTGATGTGCATTTTTTTCCTCTACGGCAGGAAACTGAAGGTGAATCGAGAAGATGAATACAAACAGGTAATCGATCTGGCTGGCCAGACATATCGGAAAATATCAATGGACATACAAGCGCACTCTAGGAACACTGAAACTGATAGAATTACAGAATTTACTCGCAGTAATTACATTAATAGAGGGCTGCAGATAACCGTAGAAACGAGGAGCAAAGAGGCTAAGGTTGACCAACGATTTTTTTCTGACCCTGTGATTTTGTCTGACTGTTTTGCCAGACACATAGCGTATTACGACCAACATTTTTTTTTCCAACTATATGGTCCACTTAAAGGATCAGACTTGACCCGTGATATGCATAAAATCCTTCAAGGGCGGATGGTCATGATAGGCTACAACAGGATGGACCAAAAATCCTTGCCGTTCAAACATCCTCTTGTGCCATTATATGTATGGATGAGTGACCCGACTTATTCGAACTTATCTTTTAAAGACGATAGCAAGTTGTCTCAAAACTAGCAATACTAGATTTACCTATTCCCAGAGTCTCATAATACTATATTCTGAATCATATAATAACGGCATCTTTGTATTTATGAAATGTAAGCCTTACAATGATCAATAATCCAATCTGTGTGTTTGACTCTGGCTTGGGCTCATTGTCAATAATACGGGAGCTTAGGCGAGAGATACCGCACGAGAACCTACTATATTTTGCTGATAGATCACATTTTCCATATGGCACAAAACAACACGACGAATTACGTGAAATTATAACAAATACCATAAATTATTTGGCAAGATATAAGCCTAAACTCATAATAATTGCGTCTACTACTCCCTCTCTTTACATATTAGACGAAATCAGGAAAAATACAGGTATGTCATTGATTGGCATAAAACCGCCGCTTAAAGAAGCCTGTAGACTGACAAAGAAAAAGCACATAGCCATTATGGCTACTCACGCGAGTATCTCCAGCAAGGCTCTTACAGAGCAAATTAGAAGGGAGGTACCACAGGACATTCTTGTTACCAAAATCAATGTCTCGCCTGTGATCGAGTTAGTGGAAAACGGTACGTACATCACAAATGAGCGCAGGACATTTGATGTAATATCAAATATAATAGGAGACGAGCTTGACAGAAAAGTAGATGTCGTAACGTTGTCTAGTACGCATCTCCCATTCGTAAAACGGTACCTAAGTTGTCTGCTTCCTACCATGAAATTTGTCGATCCTGCAAGAATCGTCTCAAGAGATGTCAAGAAATTTTTGTTATCAGGTAGGAAATTAAGGAGGAACGGGGTCGGTAGATTGGAAGTGTATGTTTCAAGCGGAAAAAGACAATTTGAACAGATAATCCGTACCATGGGGGTAAAGGAGCCTGTTCAAGAAATATCATTAAATTTTTAATATTTATTTGTCTAAAGTGGAAATTGCTTGTGGCTGGACTTGTCAAGGAGGCTATGAGTAGATCCAAACAAAAATAATTATTTCGGTTTGAAAATTATATTGGCTTGCCTCTAGTCTGATGTTGGCGCGCACCAACATTTTTAAGATTGCTATCAGTCCAACAACGTATCTGCATCTTGAAAGAAGGAGTCTGTATAATCGCAGGTCCGTCATCATTTGATCTAGCCGCCAGGATCTCCAAAGAATTGGATGCCAGGTTAGTTTCAGTCGATGTACGCATCTTCGAGGATGGCGAAAGCAAATTAAGAGTCGGTGAGACAGAAAAAAAATATTGTATAATAGTCCAGTCAACGTATCCTCCTACAGATCGACACCTAATTCAGTTACTGATGATGGTAAAAAAATGCGCCGATTTAAAGGTAAACAAAATCTGCGCAGTAGTTCCATATATGGCATATGCACGACAAGATAAGGAATTTGTAGAAGGCGAGGTAGTCAGCATGCGACTAGTCGCAAGCTTGCTTGAGGCAGCGGGGGCTAATAAGTTAATGACGGTGGATCTGCATAGCTCATTTGCTTTATCACATTTTACTATTGACGCTCAAAATATTTCTTCCATACCTATATTGGCCACCTACGCTGCCCAGACCTTGAATAGGAATAGGCCAATCGTAGTGTCCCCAGACATGGGCGGTGTAGAACGAGCTACAGAGTTCGCCAGAATTTTAGACACTGATATGATCGCCCTTAGAAAATTCCGTGATAGAAATACAGGACGATTGTCGATAGAAGAAAGATTAGATGTGAATCTCGAAGGAAGAGATGTAATTCTTGTAGACGATATGATAACCAGTGGCTGCAGCATTGCAAAAGCTTGCCAACTACTCAAGAAGCACAAATGTGGTAAGGTATACGCTACATGCGCCCACGCGCTCTTGGTCGGAAATGCTGTCAATAGAATTAAAGCAGCAGGAGTAGAAGACATAATTGCAACAAATTCTATCCCAAATGCATCTGCCAAGGTTGATCTAAGCCAGATCATTTCGGCAAATTTGAAGAAGCTAATAACTGATGCTTGTTAAATCATTGAATTAGTTTACCTTAGCAATAGTAATCATTTGCAACTCGTGACCCAGAACATACCATTGTAAGACGAAGTAAACATTTAGTATAATCCGAAAAAAAGTGGAAGTAGAATTTGATTCAATTTCTACCTGTCGTCGTATATCCATTGATAAAGCAATGACTTCAGCGATGATTAGACCAGCCTAGTATGCAGCGGTTTCAAAATGGAAAGCCTTCTCGCATAGCCGTAACTTTCGGATCGTGCATATTTTGCATAGCTCCTGTCTTATTCGGCGTGATCGCCCGCTTATATTAAAGAGAGGTCTTCAAGCTCAAAGAATGTTTGATTGCCAGTCATTGTCTTATCATAGAATGGTCGTAACCTAAGACTAATCTTAGAAATTATTAAGTGTGACTTCACTAGCAATTACAGTCAGGACATTCCTCGATGAAAACTTTTGAGGAATTCCTGTCTTCCACTGCGAGGACGAAACCGGTCCCCTTACAAGTTGAGCAAACCTTCATGCAAGATAATTATTAATTAAACGATCCTGTATAAAAATTTTCAGTCCCCGATGCTTATAATGAGTTAGTTTTTGTGGAAGGATACCACAATCTTAAATATCTTGGGAGTTAAACCCTTCGTCATTTGATCCGGCAAATATCTTAGGAATAAGCGTATCCGGAGAACATAATGCTAGGTAAACGACATTTGTTAAATTCAGAATGAATTGTCATATAAATCAGGCCTTGCGAAGTTTTTCAACTGTCCGAAAACATAATCGCATGATGTTTAAAGACTAGGCCTCTGGATTGACATCAGGATTGTCGTCCCCGTCCATATCATTTTCTGCAGACTTCATTTGGTCATATTCAATTTCATCCTTGTTATCTACCTGTTCTGGTGTCAGTGCTGTGGTTTCAGACCTTTCTTGCTCTGGTTCTACTATGGCCTCCTTTGGTACTTCAGGAAAAGGTTTTTGTTTGTTTACTTCTGTCATTATCGTCGTTAGTGTAAGCATGACATTCCTTATCACGCTTTCCGTTCAACGTAACGTTCCCAACTTCTCGTAGGGTAATACAAACTCAATTGATAAGGGTTGATTCCAGCAAGTAATTTTTTGCGGAGAATTAGGTTGCTAAACATGGGGTGCTCGGGAATATTCTCTTTTTTAATTATATGATATATAGATCGGATCTATTGCTCGTAAACAAATATCTGCAGGATGTTTATACAAAAGTGAACCAAAATGGATCTGCGCTCAGTATAACCTGGTTATATCGGTTGCCGTAAAGATATATTTAGACTATATTAATCGTTGCCAATAATCTTCAAAAACACACCTTTTAATTTGACGTTTATACATTTCTCGACGATTAATAGCATAAGCGGGAAGGATTTTAATATCATGTTATGAATCTTCCAAACGTGGATTATGAAAGTCTCGGATATTGTAGCATACAAAGTGATAACGGCTAATCCAGAGGACACTGCTTCAAGAGCTTTAAAACTTATGTATGAAAATAACACTAGCCATTTGCCGGTAGTCGATGACAACGGAAATTTTCTTGGTATAGTATATGCTAAGCAATTTCTTACTGTAAACGCTATGCCCAGTTCGAAATTGAAAAACTTCATTACTAAAACTCCTCCGTTAAATGTAAGTGATACGATTGAGAAAAGCGTTGAACTTTTTATGACAACAGGAAAGCATGTGTTACCAGTATTCCAAGACGGAAAGCTATATGGTACTATTAGTGAAAATGACGTGATTTTGACCTCGGATTTTGGGCATGCAACGGTTGATCACATAATGTCAGGTGCTATAGTGGTGGAAGATCAATCAACGCTAAGCAACGCACTATCGAAGATGCGCCGCTATAATATATCCAGACTTCCTGTAATTAACTCGACTGGGATTCTGATTGGGATTGTCGCGGCCCTTGATGTCGCAAATCTTATTTCTGTTCCTAGAGAGCGGGCTTCGAAATCACCAGGTATAGGGACAGCAGTATCTGTTAGGGATATTAAAGTCAAGGAAATAATGAGGAAAGCATCATCAGTGGAAGCGGGCACGAGATTAAACTCATTAACCGAAAAGTTTAGAACAACGGACGAAGTCGTCATCGTAGGAAACGGTAGACCTATTGGTATAATCACGCCAAAGGATGCATTGGAACTTATACTGCCGAAACGATCGGAACCCTCCATTCATATCGCCCACGTCGATGAAGATAATATACGTAGGGAAATAGAAGAGCAGTTTAGCAAATTCCTAAAAAAAATTCAAGGAAAATTGGAAAATGTACAGTTAGTAATGATATATGCCGACAAACATAAAACTCACAAGTATTCACTCAGGGCTCGAACTATTACTGATAAGGGTGTAATCGACGCCAAGGCCGTAGGCTATGATGCCTTGAGTGCCTGTAAAGAACTGATCTCGAGACTTGAGAGAAGAATAAAATCTGAGCATAGTCAAAAAGTGCGGAACAAGCATCACAGGGATCCCAACAGAAGCTTACCATGGCAAGAATGATTCCGGAGAATAGCGCAGATGAGGAGATTCGAACTCCTGATCGCCCGAGGGCGAATCGGCTTGCTTTCAGCCACGTACTCAAGGCCGACGCATTATTGTGTTCTCTTTGGCTACTTGAGAGGACCACTCTGCCACATCTGCTCTCTGGTTGATTAGGACCAGCTCCTACTATATATTCAATTGGTTTTACACACCAAGTGTTATGGAATCAAATATGTCATAGTTCGACTCCTGATAGAATAAGGCATTCTGATAGTGGATTGATTTTCTTGTAAGTAAAATATGCAATAATAACAATCTGCGTAATCTTGTTATAACATGCGCCCGTCGATACATATCAGCAAATGATTCCGATAAACAAGCCTTGGTTGGATGCAGAAGAAAAGAATGAGATAATGCACGTTTTAGAGGACAACGTTCTTACATCGGCAGCCAGAGATGGTGGAAAGAGAGTACAAGATTTTGAAACTGAATTATGCAACTTCCTGAAAGTAAAACATGTGGTAGCAGTAAATTCCGGAACATCTGCATTGTACGCGGCTCTAATCGCTGCAGACATTAAGAAAGGCGATGAAATTTTGGTTCCATCGTTTACATTTGTCGCAAGTGCAAATTCCATACTGGCCGTGGGTGCTAAACCTATATTTGTAGACATAAATTTAGATGATTACACAGTTGATATATTCGACCTTAAATCCAAGATTACCAATAAATCAAAAGCCATCATACCCGTGCACCTTTATGGACATCCTTCGGCAGTAGATGAAATAAATGAGCTTGCCGATGCATACTCATTAACCGTAATCGAAGATGCCTGTCAATCTGTCGGATCCTCATATAAAGGGAAGCAGACAGGCACTATAGGTTTGATGGGCTGCTTTAGCATGTATGCAAGTAAAGTGTTGACATGCGGCGAGGGGGGAGCTATAGCGACAAACTTCGATAATGTGGCAGAAAATCTGAAAATGATAAGAAACCACGGAATGTTTGACGGTTATGACACACGAGTGTTCGGCCTTAACCTCAGGTTACCGGAATTGAGCGCTGCTATCGCAAAAGTTCAAACCAAAAAGTTGCACAGAATGCTTGAATCGAGAAGAAGAAACGCCAAATTAATGTCAGAAATGTTGCTTGACAGCGGGAAAAAATTAAAAATAAAATTCCCCCAAGAAGATCAGGATAAACAATTCAACTGGTATCTTTACACAGTGGCATTTGAAGATAGTACTACAAGGGATAAAGTCAAACAGAAGTTGCTAAAACATGGAATAGGCGCCACCGTTTACTATGATCCTCCTGTTCATGAAACTCCATACTATCGCGAAGTGACTACGTCCACGTACCAAAATGACAAAAAGACTCTTCCCAAAACAGAATGGAGTGCCCGACATGTTTTATCCTTACCGGTTCACCCGTTAGTAGAAGAGCACGACATAAAGTATATGGCTGACATTTTTAAAGAAATCGACTAATTATTTTTTTCTATAAATCCTGTCCGTTCGATATTCATAGCTGTTACTGTTATCTAGTAACAACAAAAGAGTAGTAGAAAATACCTTGTATAAAGCCGCGAGCGAGCGATGGTATTTGTTATGTATATTAGAGTATTTGCTACCTATATTTGGACTTTGGGCAGCCGATCTTGGTTATGATGGTAACATCGTTCTTCGTTATTATGCAACAAGCTCTTTATTATTCAACAGCGTATGCTCATGCGTGAGATTAATAATTTATACTGGTAAAGGGGGAACGGGAAAGACGGTTACGTCGTGTTCTACCGCAGTGAAGCTGGCCAAGATCAACAAGAAGACGATTGTAATATCCGCCGATCCTGCTCACACTCTAAATGATGCGTTTATGATTACGGACATCGGCACCGAACCAAAAAAAATTGCAGCAAGTTTATACGCATTGCAAGTAGATCCGGTAGTCGAAATGAATAAGCAATATGGTACAACTTTGTCTAATGTGATCTCAATGTTCTCAGCGAGGGGAATAGATGAGTCTCTTGCGTATGAAGTTGCTATGTTGCCAGGAATGACTCAACTATTTTCATTGCTAAAAATAGACGAGATTATACAGACAAAGATATTTGATTCCATAGTGCTAGATATGCCCGCATCTGGGGAAGCTCTGCGGTACTTGTACTTCCCAAAATTGGTAGGTAGCATTGGAAGAAAGCTTTCGGGTTTAGCCGGGATGTTCGGCGAAGTTACTAAAATGTTACACTTATTCTCGAGGAATTCAAATCCCTCAAGGAATATTCTTCAAAACGGCGAACTCCTAGATAGGCTTGATGCTCTATCTGAAATTATAAGAAATACGGATACGACAAGCCTCAGACTGGTTGCAAATCCGGACACGTTTAGCATTGAGAATGCGAAAAGAGCTTTAATTTCCGCTTCGCTTTACAGCATAAACGTCGATCTTGCTGTAATTAATAAAGTGTTGCCCCCAGCTAGTACTGATGAGTATTATCTTAAATGGGCTGGCTTTCAAAGATCAAAGGTCGATGAAGCGAAGGCAAATTTTTATCCAGTTCCGGTAAAGGAAGTCGAAATGCACGCAAATGAACTGCGCGGCTTTGATATGCTAGACAGAAACGCTGAGCTATTATTTGGCAAGGATAACCCGGCCGACACATTCTATCGCGGCAAACCAATCACCTTTAAAACCGAAGGCCATACTATGCTAATGTCGATAAAGGTCCCATTTACAGAAAAAGGTGACTTTGATTTAGAGCGATATGGTGACCAGCTATCCATAAAAGTGAAAAACCCTACTGGATACCTTGTCAATGTCATACCGCTCCCCATAGTTACTATGGGCATGAAGCTTGTCAAAGCAAAACTACAAGAGGATGAATTAAATATATTGTTTGAGAGAAATGCCTCTTAGAACAACACACGACTACACAAGGCGGCTATAAATTTGCTAGCAGTCTCGACCCTGGGATAATTGTCTATTAAATAGACAAAGGACAGACATGCCCTTTCGGATCCTGTCCGCAGATGGTTTAAATAATATATAACTCGATTATTGTTAGATAAATATGCCAATAGATCCAGACTTTCCGAGAAACAATCAAGTAATAGGTAAGCACATGCATTCTGATGATGAGCATTATCACTTTGTTTGGGGTCCAGGGAAACTACAAGAAGCGGCAGAAAACGAGGAGGTAAAGTCTGCTTATTCAGCCAGGGGAGAAGAGATTGTCCCATTAGGAGTACATGGTACAATGGTCGCAGTCGACTGGGATTCTTGCGTGGCTGATGGTGCCTGCATCGAGGCATGTCCTGTACAGGTGTTTCAGTGGTACAGAACAGAACAAGATGTCCCTGC